>JBIPPG010000046.1:0-11986 GCA_044368545.1 Chitinophagales bacterium
TGCGCGGTCAATTGAAGCAAACACATTGCCAAATAGTCTTGAGTATCTCTGGCATCGTATTGTGCTTTTAATTGGTCTATTTTAGCATTTATATTTTTCACTATTCGCAATACTTTATCTTCGTCTTGCTTTTGTATTTTCAATGGATAATGACGACCAGCAATCATTATATCTATGCTTATTCTATCTTCCATTATATGCTATCTAATACTTTTATACAATTATCAATTTGTTGAATATAGCTATCGATTTTATCCTTTAGCTCTTTTTTAGACAAATTTTCGGGTGCTAAATTATAAAAATTTAATTTATTCTCTAGGTTTTCTTTTTCAAAAATCAAGTCCTCCAACTTTTTGCGTAGCACAATCATAGCATCTTCACTTGCTTTTGCTTCTACGGTCAATTGTCTTTGTAAATTTGAAATTTGTTCATCTTTTTGACTAGCAAGGGATTGAAATTCATTTACTTTATTTTGAAGTGCTGTATTTGAATCTTTCAAAGCCCTTACTTTTTTTAATATTTTTTCTATTCTATCTATCATAATTTAACGCTTTTTATTTATTCAAAAAAAGGGATAGAGAACTTTTGAATGTTTGGTTTTTATAGATGTATTACACTCAAAAATCCCCTCTCCCTAAATCTATAATTAATGACTTGCCTCTGCTACTACTTCCATTACTTCGGGTACCATACGCTTTAGCAATCCTTCGATGCCTGATTTCAACGTAATTTGTGAAGAAGGACAACCGCTGCAACTTCCTTGCATCGATAAGGTTACTATTCCATTGTCAAATGATTTGAATGCAATAAATCCACCGTCGCTTTCCACGGCAGGCTGAACATATTTTTCCAATAAGTCTTTAATTTTACCTTCAACACTTTCGTCCAATTCTTGACTAGAATTTTCTTTCATTTTAGCTTCAATAAAAGACTTTGTAACTACATCAAAGTTATTTTGAAAATACATTTTCAAATATTCTTTTACTTCGTGCATATATTCATACCAATCATTATCGGTACTTTTGGAAATTGTTACAAAATTATTTGAAACAAAAACACCCGAAACCCACTCAAATTTTTCATAAAGTGAATCGGCAAGCGGAGAATCACCCGAATTTTGGCTTCGTTTTGAATCAAAAATAATATTGGGCAACAAAACTTTATTTACCAGAAATTTCATACTATCTGGATTGGGCGTTTGTTCTAAATATATTTCAATTGGTAAATTCATAATCTTTTATATTTTTAGCTTATTTAGCTGTTTGCAAATTTAATTTTTTTTTAATCTAATGCCTCAAAAAAAATTACTTTTTTTGAATTATTATGAGTTTTGAGTAAAAATGTATAAAATCTATAGGAGGCAGCATCCTAATTTTATTCATTTCTACTAAATTTTGTGAATAAAAAGGAATATTTTCTATTATTGATTTAAAAAATTCAATAGAAGAGATTCCTTGATATTTTTCATCGGAATCATAAAAGCAAGTATGAACATCTTCAATTATATACAAACTTTTTGACGGCATTAAAGGAAACAAATGCAAAAATGAAGTAATAACATCTTTTGACATGTGGCTACCATCATCAATTACAATTTCAAAACAATGCTTCGTCGTTAACTCCGTTAAAAATTCTGTATCTGATTGATTTCCAATATATGTTTTGATTCTTTTCTCTTCAAAGAATGTTTTATCAAAAATATCAATTCCTACAATTTGTGCTTTTGGAAAATATCGCTTCCACAACCGAAGGCTTCCACCACCCGATTCGTTATTATCACCTCCACCTATTCCAATCTCTAAAATCTCAATTGATTTATTTTTTATATTTTGGAAATATCTTTCATACACCTCCGTATATCCGTGAAGTTCAGCCTTATCAGAACCATAAATAGTAGCCATTTGTGATAGATTGGCACCTATCACATCTAGCCAAATATCTTTACAAAAATCTCGAATGATTTTTCTATTTTTAGAGTTAATTTTTCTCCAGAAAAATAAAAAAAACGATTTCAAATTCAATGATTATATATGAATAGCTCTATTTTCGGTAGCCGCCAAACATGCTTCTTTGAAGGCTTCGGAGAATGTAGGGTGACCAAAGCAAGCCATTCCTATATCTTCTGCCGATGCTCTAAATTCCATAGCAATAGCACCTTGCATGATCATATCTGCCACACGAGCCCCTACCATTTGTACACCTAATATTTCATCGGTATCTTTATGAGCCAATACTTTGATAAATCCATCCGTATCATTGCTCGCCCTAGCTCTACCGCTGGCTTTAAATGGAAATTTACCTGCTTTGTATGGAGTTCCCTCTTTTTTCAATTCATCTTCTGTCTTGCCTACTCCAGCAGCCTCAGGCCACGTATAAGCAACACCCGGTATTAAATTATAGTTGATATGCGGTTTTTTGCCTGCTAATAATTCTGCAACAAAAACACCTTCTTCCTCTGCTTTGTGCGCAAGCATAGGGCCATCAATTACATCTCCTATAGCATATACATTTTCAGCACTTGTTTGCAAATGAGCATTTACGGGGATTTTATTTCTATTATCCAATGTTACGCCTATTTTCTCCAATCCCAAACCATCGGTATAAGGTCTACGGCCAACGGCTACCAAACAATAGTCGCCTTCAAAAACCACTTCTTGGTCATTTTTATCCAAAGCTTTTACCGTTACCGTATTTCCTTTTCGCTCTACAAAATTAACTTTCAATGAAGTTTGAATATCCATACCTTGTTTTTTCAATACACGTTGAAGTTCTTTACAAACCTCACTATCCATAGCACCGCCAATTTTATCGGCATATTCTATGATTGTAACTTTTGAACCAATTCTATTATAAACCGAACCCATTTCCAAGCCAATAATTCCTCCTCCAATAACCAATAAATGTTTTGGAATTTCATTTAATTTCAAAGCTTCGGTAGAAGTGATAATTCGCTCTTTGTCAATAGAAATAAAAGGCAACGATGCTGGTTTTGATCCCGTAGCAATGATTATATTTTTTGACTCAATTTTGGAAGAAGTACCGTCTTTTGCCAAAATATTTAATGTATTCTTAGTTTCAAAAGATGCTGTACCATGAATGACATCAATATTATTTTTCTTCATCAAAAAATCAATGCCTTTCACAGTCATATCTACTACGCCTGCTTTACGCTCCACCATTTTTTGAATATCAACACTCAAATTATCGAGCATAATTCCATGTTCATTAAACTCTTTTCTGGCTTTAAAATAATGTTCACTACTGTCCAACATAGCTTTTGAAGGAATACAACCTACGTTCAAGCAAGTTCCACCCAAGGTATCGTATTTTTCTACCAAAGCTGTTTTGAGACCTAATTGAGCACAACGAATGGCAGAAACATATCCTCCAGGTCCTGCTCCAATAATAGTTACATCGTAATTTGACATTTTTAATAAAATTTATAAAGTTTAATAATTAACGTTCTAAAAGTTTTAAATTATCTATATACACTTCAGCATTTGGCACATCATTTTTCAATAATGAAAAGGAAACATATCCTTTAGAAACATTGGCGTATCCTACCAAGCTAGAAAATCTCCAATATACATGAGTCCACTCTTTATTGCTTTTCAAAAAATTATCTGCAAAAAGATTTCTTACATTTCCATTGGCATCCGTGAAAGAAATAGAAGGCATCAATGCACCTGATGGCATATAATAATCAAATTCTAGGTAAATCTCTTTTCCAGGATTTAATGCAAGTTCTGAAACATGAACAGAGACTGTACTTGAATCTACTGTAATTTGACGATTAGCTACAATTTTCAAGCTACCTAATCCATTTTTTGCTAAACTTGAAACTGTAGCGTTAGAAAAATTAGAATTATTCTCAAATTCTTCTATTAATACAACTCGAGTATCTGTTTGATACGTAAATTTAGGAACAACTGTATCCACTCTTTTTGGACTAAAATTGTGCAATCGAGCATCATACGTTAGAAAAGGATACTGAATAAAATTATTTGAAAGGTTATTAACTTTAACAAACGGATACATTACAAGATTTTTATCCCCTTCGTTAAGAATGGGAATCAAAGATTTTAACTGCCATATACCTCTAGAATCGGCGCCTACATCCACTTGAACCCCAAAAATATCTTTTGAAATCACTCCAAACCTGGCATCTCCTATCACCTGAACCGAGTCAATTCTTAAATAAGCAGGAATCCCATTTTGAGCTAAATCCTTGCTACAAGAAGACAATAGACTCGCACATATCAAAACTACAATAAAATTAATAATCGATTGTTTCATTTACTAATCAAAATTAAGATTGAATGTTATCGTCTGAAGTACTTTCGGTCTCAGGCTGAGAAATTTCTTCTTTTTTCATTTCCGAACTATCTGCATCATTTGGCTTTTCGGATTCTTTATTTGAAGTATTTTCATCATTGGAATACGAATCTTCAGGAGCTTCTTCTTTGTCCCAAGGTCTTTTGCCAAACATTTCTATCAAATCATCTTTTTGCAACACTTCTTTTTCCAACAACATTTTAGCGAGTCTTTCCAACTCTTCTCTTTTTTCGGTCAATAAAGCCATGGCACGATGAAATTCAGTATCGGCAATACTTCTTATTTCCTCATCAATTAATTTTGCGGTATCATTTGAATAAGGAGTTTGATATGAATTTTCTATCATTTTGTGATAATTCACATGACCTACTTTATCGCTCATTCCATAAGCAACTACCATAGCATAAATACGCTGAGTCGTTTGTTCCAAATCGCTGTATGCGCCTGTAGAGATTTTATTAAATACCAACTTCTCAGCGGCTCTTCCACCCAATGTCATACAAATATCATCGAGTAGCTCTTCTTTGGTATTGATATATTTTTCTCTTGGTTGATATTGTGCATATCCAAGTGCAGCCACACCTCTAGGCACAATAGTAACTTTAACTAAAGGATGTGCATGTTCCAAAAACCAACCACAAATAGCATGTCCTGCTTCATGATATGCTATCACTTCTTTTTCTTCAGGAAGAATTATTTTATTTTTCTTTTCCAATCCACCAATTACTCTATCAATTGCAGCAATAAAATCTTCCATTTCTACATGCTCTTTATTTTTTCGAGCCGCAATAAGAGCTGCTTCATTACATACATTAGCAATATCTGCACCCGCAAACCCTGGTGTTTGAGAAGCTAATTTCCTAGTAGAAATATCATTATGAATTTTTATCTTTTTCAAATGCACTTTAAAAATCTGTTCTCTTCCATTCAAATCGGGTCTATCAATTGAAATTTGTCTATCAAAACGTCCTGGTCTCAATAAGGCATCATCCAATACATCGGGTCTATTGGTAGCCGCAATAATAATAATTCCACTATCCGTACCAAATCCATCCATTTCAACCAATAATTGATTCAACGTATTTTCACGCTCATCATTTCCTCCCATCATAGACTTCCCTCTAGCTCTACCTATGGCATCTATCTCATCGATAAAAATGATACAAGGCGATTTTTCTCTTGCTTGCTTGAACAAATCACGCACTCTGCTCGCTCCTACTCCTACAAACATTTCTACAAAATCGGAACCTGATAGCGAAAAGAAAGGTACTTTTGCCTCGCCAGCCATGGCTTTTGCCAATAAAGTTTTTCCTGTACCCGGAGGCCCAATTAATAGTGCGCCTTTTGGTATTTTACCTCCTAAATTTGTATATTTTTTTGGGTCTTTGAGGAAATCTACTATTTCCATAACCTCTTGTTTTGCTTCATCTAAGCCCGCTACTTGTTTGAATGTGATTTGATTTTCACCATTTTCGTCAAAAAGAGTTGCTTTTGATTTTCCGATAGAAAAAATACCACCACCTGGAAAACCGCCTCCGCCTCCTCCGCTCATTTTTCGCATCATCAAATACCATAATCCTAAAAATAAAACCGTAGTGAAAATAGTAGAACCGATACTCATCCAACCGTTTGATTCAACTTTGGGTACGATATTAATTTCTTCTAATTGAAATTGAGCCTTCAATTTAGAGACATGGGCTTCGAGAGCAGCATTGGAATAAATTCTAAAGAAATAAATAGGCTGAGGTTCTCCCATCAATGTAGCTGGAATCTTGAGTTTTTTGTACTCTTCATTTCCAAGGGAATCTTTTTTGATAAAAACCAATGCTTTTTGTTCATTGATGGTTTCTAAATGGTCAATTTGGCCTTTTTTGTAAAGTCTATCAAATTGAATACGACTAATTTCACGGCTATCTGCATCTTGGAAATAATTGGAAAAGAAGGTAAATCCAATAATTAAAATCAATGCCAAATAAATCCAAATATAGCTAGGTCCTTCTTGTTTTGGCTTTTTTCGTCTATTATCAAAATTATCTTTAGCAATTTTGTCTTTTTCTTCTATTGTTTGTTGTTCTTCGTTGTTCATTTTTATAAAATCTAAAAAATCTTCTTAAATAATAATTTAACTAAATACTTGCTTGTGTCCATCGGACCACAAATCTTCTAACTTGTAAAAATCTCTTGCTTCTTTATAGAAAATATGTACGATAATATCCACATAATCCACAATTACCCAAAGTGAATTTCTTTTTCCTTCGGTACGATATGGCTTAGTTCTTAATAGTTCCTTTACATCTTTTTCTAGATTGCCCGCCATAGCATCTACTTGTGTAGTACTATCGCCATGACATACAATTAAATAATCTACTATAGCATCTTCGTTTTGTCTCAAATCTATCGTTACTAATTCTTGTGCTTTCCTATCCGTCAATGAAGTAATGATGGTCTTCAATAAGGGATTCTCTTCTACTGCTTTTTTCGTTGCCAAATGATTTCTTTTTAATATTTTTACAAAATTAATAAATATTTTTATTTTGGATTCATTTTTTGATGTTACGTTTTTTAATCAAACGCCTTTTCATAAAGAATCGCTGCATTCTACTAACGATTATTTGAAAGAAATAGTTTCTAAAAATAATGTTAAAGAAGGTTTTTCTATCACTTCAGATTTTCAAACAAATGGAAGGGGGCAGTTAAACAACGTTTGGCATAGTTCGCCTCATCAAAATATTTTATTTTCTTTTGTAGTATTTCCAAAAAAAATCCCTTTAAGCGAAATTTTTATCTTGAACCAATGGATTTCTATATCTATAATTACTTGTCTTGAGGAATTATTAAAATCAGAAAATATTTCGGGAAATTTGCAAATAAAATGGCCAAATGATATTTTCTTAAATAATAAAAAAATTGGAGGCATATTAATAGAAAATAGTATTTCTTCAAATGGTATAGAACAATCAATAATTGGCATTGGACTCAATATCAATGAATTGGACTTTCCAGCAAATTTAAAATTGGCAACATCGCTTAAAAAAGAGTTTCTTCAAATCAAATGGGAAAGGAATAATGTTTTAGCCAAAATATGCAATATATTGGAAAGAAATTACAATCTACTTTTTTGTGCTGAATCCATTATTACTAAAAAAACCTATTGCCAATATCTTTTGGGGTATGGAGTAGAACGTCTTTATAAAATTGATAATAAAGAAGTTTCGGCTCAAATTATAGATATAGACCCTCACGGTAGACTGATGCTACAATATGAAGACAAATCCATTCATTATTTTGGAATGAAAGAAATTGAATTTATTTTTTAAATTATTTCAACAACTGAAACGCTATAAAAGCCGAACTGTAAGCTAATGAAGCCATTAGGATAAAAGAAATTATAGCCCATTTGAAGGTACCTGTTTCTTTTTTGATAGCAGCCAACGTACTCATACATTGTAGCGCAAATGCGTAAAACAACAAAAGGGAAACTCCTGATGCTAACGTAAAAACAGGTAATTTAGTATCGGGATAAACTTGCGATTTCATTTTTTCTATCATAGTATGCTCCGATGCTTCTTCTCCAATATTGTACAACGTACCTAATGTAGAAACAAATACTTCGCGCGCGGCAAATGAAGTAACGAGCGCTACGCCTATTTTCCAATCATATCCCAATGGTTTTATGACAGGTTCGATTGTTTTGCCAATAGATGCCGCAAAGGAATCCTCTATTTTTGCATTTTGAAAACTATTATTTTGCCAACCAAAAGAGGCTAAAAACCAGAGAACAATAGAAATGGTAAGTATAAATTTTCCAGCAACTTTGACAAATGCTACAACGGCATTTTTAATATTGATATAAATATTTTTGAAAGATGGAAGGCGATAAGGAGGCAATTCCATTATTAGAAAACTCTTTTCATTGCTTGGAATATTTTTGTTCAAAATCCAACCAAAAATCATTGCAAAAATAACGCCTAAAGCATATAGAGACAAAAGACTTAATCCCTGAAATTTCAGCGGAATTATTATTGAAATAAGCAATGTGTATACGGGCAATCGTGCCGAACAAGTCATAAAAGGGATACAAAGTATGGTAATCAAACGCTCTTTGTGGGTAGGAATAGCCTTGGTAGAAGCTATGGCAGGAATAGCGCAGGCATTTCCAGATAATAAAGGGAGAACACTCTTGCCACTCATTCCAAATCGTCGCATCCAATTATCGAGCAAAAATACAATGCGAGCCATATAACCACTTTCTTCCAAGAATGTATTCATCAAGAAAAGCAAAGCAATTTGGGGAATAAATATGAGCACGCCACTAATTCCGGGAATTACTGCTTCTGATAAAAATTTTAATAACATACTATCCGAATCCAAAGCATTAATAGCATTTGAAATAAATCCAAAACCACTATCCAGCCATTCCATAGGAAATTGAGCGAGTGTAAACAGGGTTTGAAATACAGCATATAAAATCATCAACAAAAACAAAAATCCATAATATCGGTGCATTAGATATTTATCCAATTTTTCGGTAATTCGTTGTCTATTAAATGCCTTTTGGGTTTTGGAAACCGTCAAAGAAATAATAGATTCTATCTTATTGTACCGTTCTATGACTTCTTTTCGCTTGATATTTTCAACAATGGCATTAAGAGGTGTACTTTGAACATATTCATGCCATGAAGCATAATTCAAATTATTAGAAGTCAAATAATTGGAAAAAAGTTGCTGATTGCCAAATGTTTTTTTTGAGGCAAAAAATGATGAAGATGTCAGATATTTTTTAAGGAGATCAATGCCTTTTCCTTTTTTAGAGTTACACAAAAAGATAGCACATCCTAGTTCCGTTTCCAAAAATGAAGCATTGACCACTTCGCCTTTTCCTTCCAATTCGTCTACCATATTCAAAACTAAAATGATAGGATGACCAAAATCTGCAACCTGCGTATAAAGCAATAAACTTCGATGAAGATTGCTCGCATCGGCCACAAAAATTATTAAATCGGGTTTATGTCCCAGCAATTCATCAATTACAACTTTTTCATCAATAGAATTGGGATACAACGAGTAGCATCCGGGTAAATCTATAAGTTCATACGAACCATTATCTAGCTTAAAAAAACCCGTTTTTCGTTCAGTAGTTACGCCAGGATAGTTTGCTATTTTTTGGTTCAAACCTGTCAATTGATTGAACAAAGAAGATTTTCCCGAGTTGGGGTTGCCTATCAAAAAAATCTTACAAACATTGCTCACAACTATTTCTATTAATTATTTTATAAATCACATTTTGTTACAATAATGGAAAGTGCTTCGTCTTTGCGTAGCATCAATCTACTATCAGAAACCGAAATACAAATTGGGTCTTTGGAAAACGTAAATTCAACGGGAGTGATACTTCTACCTTTATAAATACCCATTTCTACAAGTTTTAATGTAAACTCATTTTGTATCAAATCGATTACGATACCTGTTTGTCCTTTTTCTAATTCGTACAATGTCATTGGGAGCAAATATAATATGTTTTAATTTTAATTATTTAGAAAAATTCTAAATTGAGTGATTTTTAATATAAATTTGGTTTATAGATTCTATTAAAAAAAACTTTTCTCATTTTAAGTACTTCTAATTACATTTGCAACGAGAAAAATTATTAACTTATAAATAAAACATTATGCAATCCATAAATTTTTTAGTAATCTTTTTAGTGTCTTTTATTCCATTAGTTATTGGTTTTGTATGGTATAACCCAAAAGTTTTTGGAACTATTTGGATGAATGAAACAGGTATGACCGAAGAAAAAGCAAAAGAAGCTAACCTTTTTATGATCTTTGGAATTACATTTTTTATGAGTTTTTTATTTGCATTTGCATTACAATTTTCGGTAGTTCATCAGTTTCATATTTTTAGTGTTTTACAGAATGAAGTTGGTTTTGCGGAAAAAACAGGCGACGCGTATGCCGATTTAATATATTTCATGAAAAAATATAACAATAACTTTATATCGTTTAAACACGGTGCTATTCATGGATTCATTGGCAGTGTTTTCACTTATTTACCTATTATTACCATCAATTCTTTATTTGAGAAAAAGAGTATCAAATACATCCTTATCACTTTTGGATATTGGACCTTGAGCGCCATATTGATGGGTGGATTTATTTGTCAATTTACTAAATTTGAATTTTAATGAAGACAGCCAAACGATTATTTGATTTTGTAACGATTCAAGCTACAGAGAATCCAATCAGCAAATCACTTTCATACAAATATGATGGTGTATGGAAACATTATAGTTCTACCGAATTTAAAGATCAGGTAGATTTATTTTCAAGAGCTTTTATAGCATCGGGGTTACAACCTGGCGACAAAGTAGCTCTGGTATCCAATAATAGACCCGAGTGGAATTTTTGTGACAATGGAATGATGCAAGTGGGATTGGTAAATGTTCCCATCTACCCTACTAGCAGTAAAAATGATTTTGAGTTTATTTTAAATAATTGTGAAGCAAAGATTATTTTTGTTTCGGATGAGAATATTTACACAAAAATTAATGAAATCAAAGGTAATGTACCTAGCTTAAAAGAAATATATACTTTAGACCGAGTATCGGGAGCTAAACATTATGACGAATTTTTGTCAAAAGCAAGTGAAACGTCACCCGATGCAATTACTCCAATTAGTGAAAAAATAAAAGGCGAAGATTTAGCTACCATAATTTATACCTCGGGTACTACTGGAAATCCAAAAGGTGTAATGCTCAATCACAATAGTATAATTTTTAATGTAAATAATGTAAATGATTTGCCTATTTTCAAAGAAAGTAGAACCTTGAGCTTTTTGCCGTTGTGTCATATTTTTGAAAGAGTAGTTACTTACGTTTATTTTCATAATTCTGTAGAGGTATATTATGCCGAAAGTTTGGAGAAATTGAAAGAAAATATTGCAGAAGTAAAACCCCATTTTTTCAGTTGTGTCCCTAGACTTTTGGAGAAAATTTATGAAGGCTTGATTGCTAAAGGTCAAGAATTTTCGGGAATTAAAAAGATGCTCTATTATTGGGCTATTGATGTCGCAAACAAGTATCGAGGCAAAAAAGGTCTTTCGTATTATATTGTAGATAAATTAATTTTTAGTAAATGGCGAGAAGCTTTGGGGAACAATATTGATAGCATAGTTACTGGTGCGGCAGCGCTTCAACCTCGATTGGGATATTTTTTTGAAGCAATAGGTATTCGTATTCGGGAAGGTTATGGATTGACTGAGACCTCTCCTGTAATAGCGTATAATCGTTTTTCAAAAGAAGGTTCACAATTTGGGACCGTTGGAAGAATTTTACCCAATACCGAGATTAAGTTTGAACACAGAGAAGGAATGAATCAAGACGAAGGTGAAATATTGGTAAAAGGCGAGAATGTAATGATGGGATATTACAAAAATGAAACGGCTACTAATGAATCTATTAAAGATGGATGGTTTTATACTGGTGATATAGGGAAACTGATAGATGGTACATTCCTTAAAATTACAGACCGAGCCAAAGAGCTATTCAAAACGAGCGGCGGAAAATATGTAGCGCCACAAGTAATTGAGAATAAAGTAAAAGAAAGTAAATATATTGAACAAATAGCTTTAATTGGCAATGATAGAAAATTTG
>JBIPPG010000300.1:0-3489 GCA_044368545.1 Chitinophagales bacterium
ATAGGTTTTAATTCTTCGGCAATAGTTAATTCTTGACTAAAAGGACGCGAACTCATCGCACCAATATCTATAATTTTTGCACCTTCTTGGAGCATTTTTTCTACTCGAATCAATACTTGAGTTTCGTTGTGCAATGTGCCGCCATCATAAAAAGAGTGCTGTGTCAAATTTAATATTCCCATAATAATAGGATTTTCAAGAAGGATTAGCTCACCTTTTAGTTTTAAAGAAAATATTTTAGGGTCTTGGCGAAATAACATTATTTTTGCTCTTTAATTTTATATTTTAATTAGAATGTTTAATAGCCAAATAGCAGGGTAAAACGCATATATGACCACTAAAAATACAGACCTTCATTATAAAGAAATCGTTGACAAATGTAAATCAATTTTCCTAAAAAAATCGAAAGATTATGGGACTTCATGGACAATATTGAGGTTGAGTTCACTTACCGATCAACTTTTTATTAAAGCAAAACGAATTCGAAATATCGAAATTTCTAATGTCAATAAAGTGGGAGATAGCATAGAGGATGAATTTATGTCTATCATTAATTATTGCATTATGTCTTTGATAAAATGCGAAGAATCTATTGAAGAAGAAGTGGCATTATCGGAAGAAAAGTTACAGTTTTTATACGACAAATATTATAGGGCTACATTTGAGCTAATGCAAAAGAAAAATACCGATTATGGCGAGGTTTGGCGTGATATGAGAGTAAGTAGTTTTACCGATTTGATATTGACAAAATTGTTGAGAATAAAACAAATAGAAGATAATATGGGCAAAACAGAAGTGTCGGAAGGGGCTTTTTCCAATTATCAGGATATAATGAATTATTCAATCTTTGCGTTGATAAAATTGGAGTCTGAAACTAAATAATATAGAATAGAAAAGGAGACTTATGACAAAAATACATTATTTATCAATTCCCAAAATGGGAGAGAGTGTTTCGGAAGCTACTATTATACAATGGTTGAAGAAAGAAGGCGATATCATCAAAAAAGATGAGCCATTTGTAGAAGTGTCTACCGATAAAGTGGATAGTGAAATTCCTTCGCCTTTTGAATGCAAATTGCTTAAAATTTATTTTCCTAAAGATGCTGTTGTTGCGGTAAATCAATCAATAGCAGAGGTTGAGGTTTATGGAAATATTATTGAGGATTTGCCTGTAAAAAAGGAAGAAAACACGGTTGCGAATACATCCCTTCCAAAATCTGAAGCTAAACAACGAATTTCTATTGCGAATACGCACAACTTGTCTCCGTTAGTTAAGAAATTATTGATAGAAAATGATATTACAGAGCAGGAAGTTGGGATGATAATTGCAACGGGCCTTGAAGGACGAATAACGAAACAAGATGCACTTTCTTATATTCAAAATAGAGCTCATTTCAATGAAAAACGAACTTTTGTAAGTAAAGAGGTTCCTAAAACACAATCGAATCAAGTAGTGGATGAAAAACCAAATCTAGAGGAAGGCGACGAATATGTACCTTTTGATAGAATGCGTGCATTGATAGCTAAGCACATGGTACAATCCAAGCAAATTTCTGCACATTGTACTTCTTTTTCAGAAATTGATGTAACCGATTTGGTGGCTTACCGCGATCAAAACAAAGATGATTTTTTTAAAAAAAATAAGTTGAAATTAACTTATACACATCTTTTTATGAAGTGTACAATTGATGCATTAAAAGTATATCCAAAATTAAATGCTCACAATACGCCTAAAGGCTATGTATTGAAAAAACAGATAAATTTAGGCTTTGCAACGGCTTTGCCCGATGGAAATTTAATTGTGCCTTGTCTCAAGAAAACAGAAGATATGAGTTTGGTACAAATAGTAGATGGAGTCAATAAAATTGCAAGTTTAGCCAAAAGTAGCAATTTAAAACCAGAAGATATTCAAGGAGGAACTTTTACGGTTTCCAATACAGGTATTTTTGGCAGTTTGATGGGGACTCCAATTATCAATCAGCCTCAAGTAGCAATTATGAGTTTGGGAGAAATCTTGAAAACCCCAGCAGTAATGGAAATAGATGGTGAAGATAAAATAGTCGTTCGAAAAAAAATGATAGCTTCTCTATCTTATGATCACAGAATAATTGACGGTGCTTATGCGGCTAGTTTTCTAAAATTGTTAAAGGAATATATTGAGAATTACAAAGTTGTAAATTGAGAATTATAACTTTTGTTACATTTTGTTAATAAAAAATTATATGTTGAAAAAAATAAGCAAATATTAAAATTTTTTAATATTATATTTGTATCAAATTTTTAAACTAAAATTTAATCTTATGAGAAAATACTTACTAATAGGTTTTTCAATGGTTTTTGTACTATTATTTGCTGTGAATTTTAAATCAGTAACACTTGATGGAATTTATTTCCCAGCATATAAAGTAAAAGCAAAACCACCTAAGGAGCAACGAATCCAAGCTCAAATAGAAGCAAGAAGTAATATGATGAGAAATGTAGAAACAGGGCTTGTAGATCCAAATGATTGGTATGTGGCTTTAGAAAAAGTTTCTAATTTTTACAATAGAATTTCTACAAGAGCAGGAGATATAGATTGGAAAGAAGGAGGACCACTCGACGTGGGAGGTAGAAGTAGAGGCTTTATTTTTGATAATCAAACTCCTAACAAATGTTACACCAGTGGCGTTTCTGGAGGGATTTTTGAATCATTTGATAGAGGAAATACTTGGAAACCGGTTCCAGGGTTTGATAAGTTACCTATTTTGAGTATAGGTTGTATGGCGCAGTCAGTTAACGGTGATGTATATGCAGGTACAGGAGAGTATTGGGGAAATACTGCTAGAGGTGAATTTGGTTCTCAATTTAATGGTAATGGAATCTATAAAAGAGATGCGGCCACAGGCGAATGGATATTAATTCCTTCTACGTTTTCTTTACCAAAAACGGGAGCAAATTCTTATGATTTTTCTATGGTGATTGATATTGCTTGTGATCCAGTTGATAACAGCAAAGTTTTTGCCGCTACTGATAAAGGATTATTTATTTCAACTAATTCAGGTAGTACATGGACAAAAGTTTCTGGCATTATGAGTTCAGGAGCTATTTCTCAAATCAAACCTAGTTCTGACCCCAAAAAATGGTATGCGGGTAGAGAAGGCATTACGTATAAATCAACTGATGGTGGTTTGACTTGGTCAGCGATTACTTCTGGAGTTTATGTAGCGGATGCTCAATTTTCTAAAAGACATATGAGAATTGCTGTATCAAAACAAAATCCAGATAAATTGTATGTATGTGGGATTAATTCATCAGGACAGTTAAAGTTTGCTATTAAAACAACAACTGCCGGTTCTTCTTGGGATTTATTGGGAAAACAAGATGCATTGTTGCAGCCATTGTGTTCTTCAGATGGTACTTCATGTCAAGGTTGGTATGATTTATGTATGGCTGTCAATCCAAGTAATGATGATCATATCTTTTTAGGTGGACAACAAGCTATGTATACAT
>JBIPPG010000047.1:0-11969 GCA_044368545.1 Chitinophagales bacterium
ATTGTAAACTTGCAAAAACAGTTAAATAACCTTCTCTGCTTGCTTCGGTCTGAATATTAGTTTCATTAGAAGCAATTTGTGGTGTTTCGCCAAATGAAGTCAAAAGTAATAAAAGCCCTTTTGTTTGTCCCTGTGGTTTAAAGGCAATAAAATAATCGGATAAGGAATCTTTAGGGTTTAGGTAAATGGTTTCTTTTGTCTGCCCAAAAGAACAAACGGTATAAAAAATTGCAATTGTAAGTATGATTATTTTTTTCATATCGGTTGATTTTTATAGTTGTGTTATGTTTTTCTACTAGGCAAAAGGCTTATTTTCTAATGCTATTTCTCATTCAATCTATATTTAAACAATACCTCTTTGAACTATACCTTCGGTAACTATTCGTATTTTTAGGTTAAGAATTTATTTACTTTACAAAGGTAAATAAAATGAATTAATTGACAAAGAAAAACATAACGATACATCCATAAAGTACTTTTTGATACATCCGTTTCGTTCAACTAAGGGTAAAATTGATGGCTCTTTGAGCCCAACGTCCTGCAAAGCTATATATGAATTCCTTTCATAATCAATATTAATGATTAGTAAACACAAGCTGATATGTGCTGTATGTATTTATATTTGTTGTTACTTTTTAAATTTTTCTAATAATATTGCTTCATTAAAACATTCTTTAAACAAGTCAGAGTGTTTTTCATCTTAAATTTTTTGGTGCTTTGTATAATCCAATTCATAGAATAGATTATTTTAAGTTTATCTTTTTTTAAGTTCTACAATATTGTTTTCAGTAGGGGGGTCACTTATTCTTATTGAATCATAGCCACTTTTGGAAAAGTCAATATTAAGCTGTTTGCATTTCATTGAAGAACTTATAAATGCGCGATATTTCCCACTACTATCTGTATAATACGTTTCTTCTAGTTTAGTGTCAGAATATATTTTCACTAATACACTATCTAAAAGAATTTTAGTAGTTGAATCTCTTACAATGCCTTTACTACTTGGAAAACACTCACAACCATAGGCGAGTAAAACTGTAAAATATATTAAAATACATTTTTGCATATTTTTTATGTCATTTATAAAGAAATGGTCAGTTATATAGCTCGTCATTCATAGCATACAACACACAAATTTACGAATTTCGTAAATATATAATATAAAAAATTCGAGAATCTATTTTTAAAATAGCTTATTAACTTAATAATAAACACTTTATGATTTTATTTTTTTTTGGAATGACGGAAGGCAGGCGTGTTTGAGATTCCAGATAAATTTTTCTGATATATTAATTATTCTATTCTCATATTTTCTATTGAAAAATTTTATGGAAAGACGAGAATCACAAGAAACTAGGATTTAGAAATAGGTACTTGTGGATTCTATTTAGCCCAGATAGAAGCGAATATCCTCTGAAGCTTGCGGAGGAGATAGTAGCGCATAGCTGGAAATAGCTCCAAAAAAATTAAAAAATCTTATCGTTCGCTGATAAGCGTGACTACTTGCTGAATGCTCTCGTTTTGGAAACGGCAGTAATACACGCCTTTTGAAATATAAGGAGGATAATAGGTGTAGGTATAGGTTCCGGGCAGTTTGGATTCGTTGACAAAGGTTTCTATCAATTTCCCCTCGGTATCAAAGAGTTGAATCATCGTATGTCCGCCTTTTGTGGTGTATTCTATCGTTAATTTATCTACAAAGGGATTGGGGAAGGCATCGATCCATTTCAAGCCCGCTTGCTGATTGATTTCGTGGATAGAAGACGTGCAATTGCCACTTTTGAGAATAGGTAATTGCTGAAAATTATTGAGCAGAATAGTTTGTAAAGACGATGTATCTACACAAAACCAATCTCGGAGAATTGACGCATAGACACTTCTAAAATCGTACTGCATAGCCAAATTATCATTGGGATTGGAAGCCGATGGAATATTGGGATTAGCCCCCAAAATACCGCTATTGACATTTTTCCCAAACACCATCATAGGAAGTGCCGAGCCGTGATCGGTACCCAAGCTGGCATTGCTGGCAATTCGTCTACCAAATTCGCTCATAGTCATACCTACCACTCGATCATCTATCCCCAAAAATTCCAAATCTTTTTGGAATGCTTGTATGGCATCGGAGAGGGTTTTTAGTAGCGTGGCGTGGGTTCCTTTGGTTACATCGCTCGTATCTACTTGGCCTGCGTGATTGTCAAATCCACCCAAATCTACCATATAAACCTTGGTTTTGAGGCCGCCTTTTATCAATTTGGCTACAATTTTGAGTTGATCCGCCAATTTATTGCCTGTAGGATATGTATACTGCGTGGTTACTTTGCCCGCAGCGGTTTTGATGACTTGATTGAAATTTTGTGCCTGTCCTTTTACCTCTCGAATATACGCGAGTTCTTTTCCAATAGCATTATTGGGAACGGTGGTATCGGTTCCGTTGACAATATCATAAAAATCTTTGTCGTTGGAAATGGAAATAGCCATAGGGAAAATGGGGCCTTGAAAAACGGGCGATACAAATGCGCCTATTTGAATTCCGAGCGGGTCGGGCATATCGTTATTGGGAAATCCTTCGGGGAAATTTGGAAATTCGTAATTGAGATAGCGTCCCATCCATCCCGTTGGCACCACTTTGTCGGCATCGGAGCCACTGAGCCATATATCGGTGCTTCTAAAATGACTAAAATTTTGATTGGGATAGCCTACCCCTTGTATAAAATTGACTTTGCCTTCATTGTACAAACTCTGAACTCCTGTCATTGAAGGGTGGAGACAAGTTGCGTCTTTTCCATTTAGTTTGAGCAATTTGCTTTCGGGAATCAAAATATTTTGTCTAAAAAGACTCAATTTGCTGTATTGATCCAACGGAATCAGGGTATTCAATCCGTCATTTCCACCATTCAACTGAATCATTACAAGCACATTATCATTCAAATTGGCACTTGCGGCTAGCATATCGCTCATGCCATTATGAGCTGCTAAAGCCGAAATACTAAAACCCGGCAAAATGGAGCCCAATGCAATAACTTTTCCACTATTTTTTATAAATTCTCTTCTTTTCATTTCAATCTATTTATGAATTCAAAATTTTAATACAATTGATATTCTGCCATATCAAAAATATATTTATAAAATGCGCTCAACAATCCCGAAACCGTATTCTTCTTTGAGGCATTTGTAGGATCATTGATATAGGCATTCCAGGCATCGGTCCAATAATGATCTTGGGTTTGATTGAACAATAAAATAGTTTTTAAACTCGCTTTGAGCGGCGCTGTAGCGGGAATCGTATGCAAAAAAGCAAGCGCCTCGTCTATCAATAGATTGGGATCGCTAGGGGTGGTAAATTTTTTGGTAAATTCTATCACATCGGCTTGTAGTCTGAACCCTGAAACGTTATATCCAAAAAGCAAATAGGCCGAGATTTGATTTCTACGGGTAATGGTATCGGTATTGATCCAATTTTCGTGATAAAGTGGTAGCTGATAATAGGCTTCCCACCCCGACACACTTGGAGGATTATAAACTTCCTGACGTATCAACGCCGCATATTTTGCTGGTTCAAAAAGCACTTTGTAGTATGATTCATAACTGGTAGCACTTGGCAATGCTATTTCCATTTCTTTCATATAGCCTAGCATAAAATCCAAAGGACTTTTGATATGTGCTCCATAATTTTCGGTATCCCAAAAATGCTCCGACATAAACAATGCCTTCAATACTGGTTTTATTTCCCAATTATTATTAATAAAAATTTGAGAAAGTGGCGTAATAATATTAGCTTCTATTGTAGCATCTATTTCATAATACACAAAAAACTTGTAAAGCTTTCTACAAAAATGCTTGGCAACTTCCTGTTGCTGAAAAATCATATCTATCAATTCCTGCAATTCTTGTTCGCCTTGTGCGCCCGTTTTTCCTGTAATGGTTGTATTGTTGTAAAAAGATGAGAACGTTTTATTGCTCGTATCGTGGCGCGCACTGTTGAAAAAATAAGTAAGTGTGTTTTTATCCACTTGATAGCCCGTAAGGGCTTTGGCAGCTTGTTTTACATCGTCTTCGGTGTATTTGCTATTGGGGCCTTTGCCTAGCGTAAAGAGTTCTTGAAGTTCTCTAGCATAATTTTCATCAGGAGCATTTTTATTGTTTTTATCCCCATTCAAATACTGTAGCATTGCTATATCAATCGTATTTTCTTTGATGAGTGTTTTGAAATTTCCCAAACAATTTCTACGTATCATTTGATAATTTCTATATAACATTCGAGGATCATTAACAGCATCCGATTCTACTGGCAATAAATTTTGAAAAAACAAGCCCATTTTTTCGGTGATTGAATGATTTTGAGTAAGCATTACGCCTACAAGCCACGATTTGAAAGAAAACATACGATCGCCCTGTAAATCCAAGTCAAAAGGCGCATTGACCCAAGTTTGTCCATAAGCTACATTGGCATCGGGTTTTGTATTATTGTAATGATTGACAGGTGGATTGGGCGCTGGAGAGGCCGTAAGCAATTCATCCACGGCTACGGAGATGTTTTTGCCAACAAATGCGGTAATATCGCTTCTTGAAACTCCAAAAAGGGTTCTTCGGAGAAGATACATCGCTTTTTTATTATCCAAAACTCCCGATACAGCAGTCAATCCTTTGGTAGAAACTATGGGCATATTTTTATTTTTTGATGAAAATACGCTATAAAAATACTGTTATTTTTTGAGAATAGGGATTTTTTTTGTTTCTTTTTCTCACGGAAGACTCGGAATGCACGGATACTTTTTTTCTTTTTCTTTCTGTGTTTTCTGTGCTTTCAGTGAGATTTTTATTCTCTTTTTTTCTCTCACGGAAGACTCGGAATGCACGGAAACTATAATATTTTCTATATTTTTTAAAAATACTATTACTACTTTTTCAACTTACTTTTTATAAAATGTATAGCTTCTTCCATAAAAATATCACGTCCATTTTTTATGTAAACAGGTTTTCTTTTCACAACGATATCAGGCTCAACACCATTAATAAAATGTTGACTTCCATCAAGATTTACAACTTTCAATCCCGTAAAACTAAAGCTAAAGCCTGACAATAACTTTACAGAATTTACATTACCATTTGCCCCGGAGGATGGACTTCCAATAACATAGTTTTTATCTCCATAAAATTTAAAAAGACCCGCCACGCTTTCCGCATAACTTATAGACCTTCCGTCTATCAGCATAATATGGATATTATCTAATGGATTGGATACAGGTTTTAGATTCCAACTCTTTTCAATTATCTTATACCCTTTAAAATAAGGCTGAATATAATCAAACAGAACTAACCAATTGGTGTCATTAAATACACCTAGATAAGGTAGTATTTTTGAAAAACCATCTAAAGGATAGCCTCTTAAGTCAAAAATGATAGCTTTATATAATCGAAGGCTATCCATTTTTTTTAAAATAGTATCGGAGCTACAAAAACTTAAATTGATATAACAAATGTTGTCATCTATTTTTCTCATTGCAATCGTATCTTCTCTTTGATAAAACCATTTGTGTTTAAAGAAATCTAAAGTATATTTAAATTTTATCTTCTTATTATTTTCAAATTCTATTTCGATACCGTCGTTTTGTATTCCTTTTGACAATTGCAATGAAATAAGATAATTTTGTCTTTGAACAGAACCTGAAACTAAATTTCGAATGCTATCAATGTATTTTCTCGAACTCATATTATTGATTCTAACCACTTTTTCTCCTAAATTTATGTTTTGAGTTGTATCCATTATTTTTTTTACATACAATTCAAAATCTATCATTTCAAAAGAAACAGGAATTGCAAAATTCTCAATTATATCATTACAATAAACGCCCATATGACCATCTTTAAAATGATACAAAAATCTTTTTAAAGTATTGCTATGCTTTATTTTTGTAGTATCATTAACGGATTGATTCAGATAAGTTTTAAATAACTCGTCCCAATTCAATTTCAATTCGTTTTGATAAGAAAAAAAATGCCTTAATACATTATAAGAATGAATAAAGTTATAAATTGCTATTGAATTTTTAAAAGTATTTTTATCGATGTTTCGATGACCTAGATTTTGTTCATAAAACTCTGAACTACCGATAGGGATTGTTCGTAAATTACTATCATAATAGACCCCTAGTGGGATTTTTAGAATACGACCCGAGTTTAACCTAATTTCTTGAAGATTTGGTGTAAATGATTCCTCATTAATTTCTTTAAAAATTCGTTCGCTGCTATACGTTTTACTTCCTTGCATACCATATCCATTATGTTTCCATATTTTTTGGTATTTATTTTTTCTAAAATTGGAATAATATGCTGTATCTAAATCCAAGCTAGGAATTATTGAACGAAAAATAGAAATCAGAAATGAATCGTTATTGCTTTCGGATTCTTTCATTTTTAGTATTTTTTCAATATTAATTAATGAAAACGATTCCCAATCCATATTACTACACTCATCGCTCGGATGAAAAAAACGAGCAATGCCATATACTTTAGAAAAATCTTCAAGTGTATGCAATTGTTTTTCCGAAATTTTATGCTGACTAGTTAAATTGATCCAAAAAACAAAAAATACAACCGATAAAATAAAACTTTTCATAAATATTTAACTATTATTTCTTATTTAAAATGCTTTTCAAATGAGACTTCGTTTGTTTTTATCTCACGGATTACTCGGAATGCACGGAAATTTTTTTCTATTTTTTCTGTGTTTTCAGTGTTTTCTGTGAGATAATCTTTTTCCTTTTTTCCTCTCACGGAATGCTCGGATTGCACGGAAATTTTTTTCTATTTTTTTTCTGTGTTTTCTGTGCTTTCTTTGAGATATTTATTACTCTTTTATAGTTTGCTAAATAATTTTCACAACTCAATTAATCCAACTCTTCTCCTTCTTTCATTTAGAAAAATAGGTTCATATATATTTATTTTGGAATTTTGGGGCAGCCCCAATAATGAGTTTATACCTTGTAATCCATAATAACTTAACTTATATTTCTTGTAAAATAAAATTTCTTTAGCTCTAGAATAGGAATTTGGCAAAATCAAATTGTATTGAAACAAAGAATCAATAAGCTTTGTTACATCATCTCTTCTATCCCATTCTATTTGAGACCAATGTATTATTAATAAATCAAGTTCATAAAGCCTTGAGGTATCAATATTGTTTTTGTATTTATTAAAAAATGAATAAAAAACACCAAAAGTATACTTATCTATTTCATTATCAGCATCTTTTTCTCTAAATATTTCTTTTTGATTTCGTACCAATTGGTCTATATAATTCAATTCGATCAACAATTTTTCAAATTGAGAACTCATCACAAAGGAATTTAGATTATCAATTAATTGTGAGTTTTTTAATATGTTTTTTTCAATCTCTATCTCTTTAATTATTTCATAATAAAATTCAAAATCATTTTTTGAAAATTTATTTTGACTAAAAAACTCAATAATGTTTTTCTTATCATTTAATTTGATATATGTTTGTAGCAATATTATGTTTTTCGATGATAAAAATTTCTTGTTTGAGACTTGATATAGGAAATACAATGTGCTATCAAACTTGTTTAACTGAAAAAAATACTTCGCTTTTTCAATTTTTAAGTTTTCATCTATCAATTGCGATTTCAACTCAAAGGAAACTAAAACAATTGCTAAAAAAACAAAAACAACTCTCATATTATATAATTCAAATTCATAAAAAATAAATCAACTTTTTATATTTCATTTTCTACATTTCACAACAAATATCCCTAATTTTATTTTAAAGAGTTTTATAAATATTCAAACAAAAATAATAATTTTATTTCACATTATTCAATACCGAAAATTTTTCTATTTTATTCCGTGTTTTCTGTACTTTCTGTGAGATATTCTTTTTCCTTTTTTCTCTCACGGAAGACTCGGAATGCAAGGAAACTTTTTTCTTTCTTTCTGTGTTTTCTGTGCTTTCAATGAGATATTTATTCTTTCTTTTTTTATCTCACGGAAATCTCGGAATGCACGGAAACTTTTTTCTTTTTTTCTGTGTATTCAGTGTTTTCTGTGAGATAATCTTATTTGCACACGGAATGCTCGGAAATTTCAATTACAATATTGCCCTAATTATCAAAGACTTTGGATTGGAATAATATTTCATATTTTTTTCCACTTCTTTTTCCAGTTCCTCTTTTGTGGTATTTTTTCCTTTGTACTTTCGGATATATTCTGTTTTGGGTTTGAGTTCAAGGTTTTTAAAATCTTTTGCTAGCCACGTGGTGTGCAAATCGGGAACAACCAGCCCCAAGACCGTGCCGGGAAGTCCCGTGATACTCTCAGGGCCTATAGGAGCTTGTAATTCTGGCGCAAAAAACGCTACAATTTCTATACTATCCTTTACCTTACCAATAGCTTTATAACATTCAAAACCAAGTATCGTTCGGGTATCGGTGGTTAATTTCCAATGAAAATTAGTAAAAGTATCGGTATAAATCATATCGGCATCACCAATAGCTTTTTGGGTAAGGATTTTCTTTATTTTAATATCAATGTGGCGATTGCCATAAGACATAAATCCTGATAAATAGCCACTTTCTTCTTCGTCTTCCATTTTTTCATAATTGGCTTCTTCGGAATTGGTGCTCAACAAAAAACTATCTACATAAAATCGATTTTCCTTTGTGGGTCTGAACCAAGTTTCATTTTTAAGCAAATTGGCTTTATTGATTTTTCGTTCAAATTTGATAACATAATTTTGCAGCGATTGGGACGAAACTTGTTGTGTCCATAATGCGATTAAAATAAAAAAACTGTACTTCATCGTTTTATTTTTTAAGTAAGGAAATTTAGTCTTCATTTGCGGGGCTTTCAGGAGTTTTAGATTTTGGTTTGCTATTGAATCGCCACACCACCGATGCCATAAAATAGCGCGTAATCGCTTCATTGGTGGATTCAAATATTGAATTTCGGTAGAAATTTCGCCAAACCGATTTGTTTTGATTCAAGATATCATTGGCTATGAGCTCTACATTCCATTTCCCAAAACTTCGTTTGAGTTTAGCATTCAAAAGCCAGAAAGAACTATTTTCCGAATAAGAGTTGTTTTTAGGTAAATAATTCCATTCCATAGAAGACTCCAGCGACAATTTCCAAGGTAGGAAAATTTCATTGCGGAACGTTAGGGTACTATTAAATTGATTGGATTCGGTCAATGTATTGCTTTTTACAGAAATATTGGAGAACTTAACATCGTAGTCTATATTCAAATCGATAATACTATCAAAGGTTTTTTGGACGCCAAGCGATAGATTGATCGATTTATTATGCGAAATATTTTCAATATTATTGAGGAAAGAATTCGTTTTATTTATTTGACCATAACAACTACCATTGATATTCAAGTCTATTTTTTTGATAGGTGTAGAAATATATAAGTTAGAATTCATATTATAGTTTCCGTTCGTTTGGACATATTGCCTTTGGGTGATACCATTTTCTAAGTAATTAATAGACTGGACAATATCATTTTGCAACGTTGTAAAAGAATATGAAAACCACACATATCGTCCCGAAACGGATTGATTGAGATTTCCTTGAATACCAAATCTATATCTTTCGGTAGGTTGGAGATTGGGATTTCCCTTATCAATACTTAGAGGATCGGAATAATTAGTAAAAGGTTGAATTTCATTCATTCGTGGCGGCTGTATGCTTTTTCGAAATTTGAAATCTATAAAAGAATTTCGTTTGTAAGACCAGTTAAAATTGAAATAAGGCAAAATATAATCAAACGTACGATTGACTTCAGCGCCATTTTGGATGAGCGATTTTTGGAACATACCCGCGTGATGCCATTTGGCGCCACCTTCTATTGTTATCTTTTTGAGTTTCAAGGTCAATTTTAGATTCGCACTCAATGCATCGGCTTTATATTGATAATCATTGCTTAGTGTGTCTACTTTTTCTACCACTTCTGCACCTTGGCTATTCATAACATTGGAGGTGCTGTTATACGATTTATAATTATTGGTCAAATAATTAAGTCCCGTTTCGATGAATAAATTTTGTTTAATAATTGGTTCGATATAGACTGCCGAATACTTTTTACTTTGCTCTTGATTCAAAAAGTAAAATTTTTGATTGGTTTCTTTTTGTGAACCGCCATTTCTATATAAAGTCGTTGAAGAACTTTGAGAGGAATTTTGAGAATTATTATCCCAAGTCCATTTGGTAGACAAGCCTACAAAACGCCCTTTTTTCTTAAATTTCAATTCATAATCAATATCAAAGTTAAAATCTTTGGATGCCGAAAGAGAATTGCTGTTGAGTACATTTTTATTGACAAGCGTATCGTTCAGTTCTATAAAAGAATTTTGTATTCGATTCAATCTAGAGTTTGAAAACGAACCCCCTAGTGCGATTGATAGTTTTTGAAAAGAATCTATATCCTTTTTGAACAATCCTGCAAAATGATTTTTTCTCATTTCGCCATTTATAGCATTTACCGATTCGCTATATTGTTTGTTCGTTTCAAAAATTTGTGTACTTTTTGATGATTGGAATCCATCATAAGTCTTTGAGTTATGTTTGTAATTACCGCCAATTTTCCCCGATTCATCCAAGAAATTCTGAGCTACATTGACTCCCCCCACAATATTAGTAGGAATCACTCCCATAAAATTATTATTGTATTCTCCTTCGGAACTGGTATAAGCGTCCAAATCCTCGTCATACTGCCAAGTATTTCCAAGATTGTACTGATTTCTATCTTCCCAGCTCAGATTATTTTTGATATTATCGGCAAGCAAAAAGCCTGTCATTTTGGTGTTTTTTGAAAAAGAATTGATTAGAAAACCTGTATTAAAACGATTATTATGGCTATAGCCGCCAATAATTTTCCCAAAATAACCTTTTTTGGCTTCATCTTTGAGTTTGAGATTGATGACTTTTACCTTTTCTTCATCCGAAACGCCTGTATTCTTTTCTTTGTTAGATTTGTCGTCTATTACTTCTACTTTGTCTATCATTTTGGCATCCAAATTTCGGGTAGCTACCGTGGCATCTTCCGCAAAAAAATCATCGCCATCAATTAGCACTTTTTCTACTTTTTTGCCAAAGGCTTTGATGCCTCCATCTTTATCTACTTGAAGTCCAGGCAATTTTTTGAGCAAATCCTCTACGCTAGCGCCCGCATTGAGTTTGAAGCTATCCGCATTATACGTAACAGTATCGCCCGAAACGGTAATTGCTTTATTGGTCTTGACAATAACTTCGCGGAGGACTTTGTTTTTTGGAATTAAAAACACCGTATCTTGTGATAAATCGGCGTAGTATTCTACAAATTTTTTGTGCCAAACCCACAATTTATAGGTACTATTTTTTGAAGGAGACAGGCTGCATTTTCCCAATCCATTGGTGCGTGCAAATCCCAAAATAGCCGAATCTTTTACATCCAGCAAAATACAAGTAGCCGAAGCGATAGGCTTTTGATTGACTTTGTCAAACACAATTAAATGAGTCTGCTGAGCAAAAAAGCAATGTGATGTCCATAAAAATATTATAGATAATATTGATTTCATATATTTTTGTTTTCAATTAAAATAACGTATTGTAAACGAAATTATACTCCGTTTAGTATACAACTATTGAGTAATATTCTAAAAAAGTCCGTTTATTTCTTTATCTATTTTTTCTACAATAGAAGCAAAATCTTCCTTATTATTCAAAAAATCCATATCATCAATATTGATAATCAACAATTTGCCTACTTTATAAGATTCTATCCACGTATCATAATATTGATTCAATTTTCTCAAATAATCCAAACGAATATTTTCTTCATATTCACGAGCTCTGTTTTGAATATTTTCTACCAAGCTAGGAATCGAAGCTTGAAGGTAAATCATCAAATCGGGCGGCGCTATCATATTGCTCATCGTTTTGAAAAGGCTTTGATAATTATCAAAATCCCT
>JBIPPG010000383.1:0-3470 GCA_044368545.1 Chitinophagales bacterium
CAAGAGTACGCCAATCGAAATGGTGCGCCCTCTGGGGCTCGAACCCAGGACCTGCGGATTAAAAGTCCGTTGCTCTACCAACTGAGCTAAAGGCGCGGAGGCGGAACGGAATTCGGAGCGAAACTCGCCCAGAACGCCGAATACATCCGTTTCCCAGTGTAGTTCGGGCGAACTGAATCCACCTAAGGGCAATAAATGCTTGTGTTTAGTAGGTCTTACGGGCTTCGTCGGCAGTGACCTGTTGGGCCAAGAGATAACGCGCTCGGGCCACCCGACTCTGGACTGTACCGCGAGGGCAATTCAACACAATGGCTGCTTCTTCATACCTGTAGCCAAGGATGCGCACCAGTACGAATGCTTCTCGAAACTGAAGTGGCAAGGAAGCAATCAGATGACGGATTTCAATGGAATAACCCTCATCTTCATTCATCGCTTGCATCTGCATCAACTTTTTGGTGAGCGATTCTTCTTTCGTTCTCTTCTCAGCAAAATCGAGACACACCCGACGGGCGATTGAGAGCAACCAAGAAGTTGCCGTTGAATCCCCTCTGTACGACTGCAGACCCCTATAGGCCCGCAGGAAGGTTTCTTGTGTGACGTCGTCGACTTCATGGCTCGATCTCGAAAACCATGAGCTGAACCGTCGCACATCGGCCTCACACAACCGAATCACACGCGAAAATGCATCGTCATCGCCATCTTGGGCGAGAAGAAGGTCTCTAGACGCTGCATCCACATCAAAAATTTACCATCAAGATTTTTCGCTGGTTGGGAACAAAACGTGGCAGATGACCGTCTGTGTTGATATGGAACCAAAGGATCAATATCCGCAAAGGCCATCACTTGGCGATCCCCTCATGGAGTTTCCCCCTGTTGAATATCAGTCGGAACAGCGGATAAGCAGGACCTCTGACCGTCGCCCACCAACAAGAAAAACAAAAAGCCGACCACAGAATTCTGTGCACTCTGCGCTTAACGGAGGAATCCGTTTAGCCCTTTGTGTTGCTGCTGTGTTTGCATCAACAGTTGTTTTGGCACAACAAGGCGATGATGCGACTCCAGCGATCGCTAGTTCTCCTACAAATGCAGACACACCATCTAATGCACCAGTGATCGCCAAAAAACGTGTCCTTGTCTCAGACCCTGCGAACACTGCAATTGTTCGCGAGATCGCTGGAGACCTCCTGATCGTTGAAAGCATCATTCCTCCTGGTGCAAACGGACACACCTACGAGCCAGTCCCAGGGGATGCGATCAAGGCAGCGAGTGCTGACCTATACATCGAAAATGGAATGGAACTCAATCTTGCAGTTACAAATTTTGTGCGAGCAAATTACCGTTCAGGAACACCAGAGCTCAGCCTTGCTGATGCCATTCCAAAGAACCAAGTCATCAGCACAGACACTGCGGAACAAATTGCAGCTCACGGACACGCACACTCATACAACGCTCACTTCTGGACGAGTCCGGAATACGCCATCATGTACGCGCAACAAATCAGCACCGCACTTTCTCAGTTAGACACTGCAAACTCAGCCATCTATACAACGCGAGCAAATGCCTTTATCGAACGGCTTCAGGTGCTTGACGTTGCATTTGCCGCAGCAATCGCATCAATCCCACCTCAAAACAAAAAGCTGGTTGTGTATCACGACAGTTGGTCGTATTTCGGGCGCCGATATGGAATTCCAGTCGTTGGAGCAATTCAACCCGTATCTTTCTCTGAACCATCGGCGGATGAAATTCGCAAGATGATTGACCAGATACGTCGAGAAGCAGTGCCTGCATTCTTTGGAAGCGAGGTCTTTCCGTCAGATGTCCTCAAGGCAATCTCGGCTGAAACGCAGGCGAAGTATTACTCAGACCTCTCTGATGAAGTGCTCCCTGGCACGCCGGGTACACCCGAACATTCTTATGAAGGAATGATGATCCAGAACGTTCGAATGATGACAACTGCGCTTGGGGGAAATGTGTCCCTTCTTGACAACCTCACACCAGGAGGATCACCATCATGATCACACTTCAAAATCTTGGTTTCTCGTACGGCGACCAAAAAGTTCTCTACGACATCACGACACAATTTACTCCGGGCGAGATTGTTGGCATCATCGGGCCATCGGGAGCAGGTAAAACAACACTTCTTCGAATTCTGCTCGGCGAATTGCAGCCAACGCGAGGCGTCATCACAACGTCGAACGGCACCAACCTTTCCGTTGGTTATGTCCCCCAGCTTGATTCAGGTGAACGAACGTTTCCCCTCACAGTTGAAGAGATGGTTCTTCTGGGGGCAGCTTCTTTCAGTCGAAAAGTCCCATGGTTTAGTCGGGGCGAGAAGCGCGAAGTTGCCGCAATTCTCGAACGTCTTGGTGTTCTTCAACTCAAGGACAATCGATTAAGCGAACTTTCTGGTGGACAGTTTCAACGAGCATTGATCGCCCGTGCCCTCATGGCACGACCAACACTGTTATTGCTTGACGAACCAACCAGTGGTATCGATCTTCACACACGACAGCAGGTTCTTGATCTGGTGCATGAACTTCAATCGGATGGATTCACCATCATTCTCACCACTCACGATCTCAACTGGGTTGCCGCACAACTTCCACGCATTCTGTGTCTGAATGGCACAATCACCGGCGATGGCGCACCCGCGGAAGTGCTGACCCCCACAGTTGTGCATCAAACATATGGAGCACAGATGGACGTGATTTTTCACCAAGGTCGACCAGTTGTCGTTGACTCCGTCAACCAAGGAGGAGTTCAATGAGTTACTTCACAGAACCGTTTCAATACGATTTTTTCAGTCGTGCACTGATCGTCTCGGTTCTCATCGGCGCTCTCGCCGGAGCCATCGGACCATTTGTGCTCGTACGCCGCATGGCATACATCGGTCAGGGCATGTCACAGAGCGTCTTGGGTGGCGTCGCCCTTGGCGTTGTCTGGGGACTTGATGTGTACTTTGGCGCAGCTGTGGCCGCAGCGTTATCAGCCGCACTGATCTACTTCGTACGTAATCGTGGCGTACCTGTCGACACTGCAATTGGCATTGTTGCATCCACCATGTTCGCGGTCGGAGTTGCAGTTGTTTCTTCTTCACGCGATAGGCGATTGAACTCGGCAAATCTTCTTTTCGGCAATGTCCTAGGGGTCGATACAGAAGACATCATTCTTGTTGCCCTCGTAACTCTCCTTGCAGCAGTTGTTCTATTTCGGAATTACAAAACACTTCTTGCAGTGACTCACAATGCATCCGTAGCCGCAGCACACGGAGTTCGGGCACGTGTGATGGAAGTTGTGTTCAGCGCACTCCTCGCGATGGTCGTTGTGACTGCACTTCGCGTTCTTGGAGTCCTTCTTGTTGCGGCCACTCTTCTCATTCCGGCGGCAACAGCCACAATGACGTTCAAGACATTTCGACACATCACCATCGCATCGATTGCATTAGGAACTTCTTTTGCAATCATTGGCCT
>JBIPPG010000301.1:0-3459 GCA_044368545.1 Chitinophagales bacterium
AGAGTCAACTAGAAAACAAGTTTTGGAGATATATGAAAAGATTATAGCTCTTAGACACTAGATTATAGAAAATAGAATTTTTCATAATCATTCTTTTATCTCTAGCTAAAGCTAGAGGCTATTGAATAAAACATTACATAATTTCTATTCACTAATTACTAATCACTTATTACTAAAACCTATAACTAAAGCTAGAGGCTATTGAATAAGACATTACATAATTTCAAATTAAACGGGCGAAAAATATTTCGCCCCTACTAATAATAAATCACAAATTACTAATCACTAAAACCTATTTTCTCCTAGTAAATTTTCCTTTTTTCTTTGGTGCATCTTTTTGACTTTCAATCAATTCTAGACATTTATCTAATGAAAGCGTTTCGGCGTTTTCCGTTTTTGGAATTTTATAATTATCGCTGCCCATTTTAATATAAGGGCCCCATCTTCCGTTCAAAATTTGGAATCCATGTTCTGAAAAATCTTTGATAATTTTATTGGCATCCGCGGTGCGCTTATCCTCTATTCGTTGAATAGCTAAATCCAAATCAATTGTATAAGGATCATCTTCTTTTTTCAAGGAAATAAATCCACTATTATGTTGAATATAGGGTCCAAATCGTCCAATATTTACTTTCACATCTTTATCTTCAAATTGACCTAAAATTCTAGGTAACCTAAACAATTCCAATGCTTCCTCTAAACTAAGTGTTTCTATATTTTGTTCACGCTTTAGCTTTGCATATCGTGGTTTTTTTGCACCTTCGCCCTCTTCGGTCAAGCCAATTTGTGCCATAGGTCCAAAACGCCCCATACGCACAAGAATTACTTCGCCTGTATCGGGATGATTGCCCAAAACACGTTCACCTGAAACTCTTTCAGCAGTTTCTATCGTTTTTTCTACTTCAAGCTGAAATGGATCATAGAATGTCTTTAACATTTTAGTCCATTCCAATTTCCCATGTGATATTTTATCAAATTCTTCCTCAATTTTAGCTGTAAATTTAAAATCTACTACTTTATCAAAATATTGTGTAAGAAAATCTGTCACCAACATACCTATATCTGTAGGAAAAAGCTTGTTTTTTTCAGCTCCAACAACCATTTTGGACTCCAACGTTTCTATCTTATCATTTTTCAATGAAACCACACGATAGCCCACTTTTTTGCCATCTCTAGAATCTTTGATTACATAATCTCTATTTTGGATAGTAGAAATAGTAGGTGCGTAGGTAGAAGGTCTTCCTATGCCTAATTCTTCTAATTTTTTAACCAATGAAGCCTCATTATAACGAGGTGGGTGTTTTGAGAATTTTTCAGTAGCAGTCAAAACATTCAATGGCAAAATTTCTCCAATATTCATAGGAGGCAACAAAGCACTTCCGCCGCCTTCTTCGTCCTCATCGTCACTTTCTACCACATAAGCTTTCAAAAATCCTTCAAATAAAACTACTTCTTGACGTGCCGTTAGCGTTATTTTATTTTTATCATTATCAATAGATACGGTTGTATTTTCGGTCTTAGCATCCGTCATCTGCGACGCTATAGCACGTTTCCATATCAAATCGTATAATTTTTGTTCATCGCTATCGCCCGAAATACTCGTTTTGGTAAAATCAGTAGGTCTGATAGCCTCGTGCGCCTCTTGTGCATTGGCGGTTTTGCTTTGGTACATTCTTGGTTGAGCATAAAAATCAGCTCCATAAAAATTTAAAATAGCACTTTTACTTTCTTGCAAGGCTGTTTCACTCAAATTCACGGAATCCGTTCTCATATAAGTAATATGTCCTGCCTCGTACAATCGTTGCGCTACAACCATAGTTTTGGAAACACTAAAATACAATTTCTTGGATGCTTCCTGCTGCAACGTAGAAGTAGTAAAAGGAGCTGCTGGCGATTTCTTGCCGGGTCTTTTCTCTATATTTGCTATTTTATAGGTAGCGCCCACAAAACTTTCTACCTGTGTGTTCGCTTCTTCAAATCCAGTAAAATCTTTGTTGTATTCTGCCTTTATGGTTGCTTCTTTGCCATTGATATCTTTCGAATCAAATAGCGCTTGAAGCTTGAAATACGTTTGACTTTGAAAATTTAATATTTCACGTTCTCTATCTACTAAAATTCTTACTGCTACACTCTGCACTCTACCTGCACTCAAATTGGGTTTTACTTTTCGCCACAAAATAGGTGAAATACCAAATCCCACCAAACGGTCCAAAACTCTTCGAGCTTGCTGAGCATTGACCAAATCCATATCGATATGACGAGGATTGGCTACCGCTTTTTTAATAGCTTTTTCTGTGATTTCGGTATAAGTGACACGCTTGGTCGTTTTTTCACTCAACCCCAAAACATTGCATAAATGCCAGCTGATCGCTTCTCCTTCGCGATCCTCATCCGTAGCTAGATAGACTTCCTGTACCGATTTCTTTAATTTTTTCAACTCTGCTACGACCTTTTCTTTTTCTTTAGAGACCTCATAAGACACCTCAAAATTATTGGCAATATCAATTGCCTTATTGTTTTTGGGCAAATCGCAAATATGTCCATAACTTGACGCGACAATATAATCCTCCCCCAAATATTTTGTTATGGTTTTTGCTTTGGCAGGTGACTCTACAATCAATAAATATTTAGCCATTGTTTCTCAGATTTTGAAATAAAAATTTTTGCAAATCTATAAAAATATAATAATGTATGTTTGCTAAAAATTATTTAATGCTGAATTTCAACCCTAATTTTCTTAAAAAAATTGATTTATCTCATTATAATTTAGAGGTAAATTCCTTTTATATTTATATGGATAATGTATGGGAAGACGGCATCAGTGGCAATAAAGTTAGAAAATTATATGGCAATCTTGAAGAAGCAAAAAAAAAGGGTATAAAGACGCTCATCACTATTGGGGGCAACTATTCCAATCATTTGCACGCGGCATCTTTTATCCCAGAAATGTATGAAATTGATGTAGTGGCTATTGTAAAAGGGCACCGTCCAAAAACATTTGGATACACTTTGGAAAAATTAGCTTCAAAAAATATTCCCATTTATTTTTTCCCAAAACAAGAAATCAAAGAAAATCTGGAAGGAATATTAGAATTTTTATATAAAAAATACCCAAATAGTTTTTTTGTACCCGAAGGAGGAACCAATGAATTTTCGAGTATAGGATTTCAAAACCTTGTAGAATCGATGCCCAAAAGTGATTATATATGTACACCCTTTGGAACGGGAGGAACCGCATTGGGAATCAAAAAATATACAGAGTCCAAAGTAAGAGCTTATGCTGCGTTGAACGATTTTAGCTTAATTCCAATATTTCAAGAACATAACATAGAATATACATTTGACTATACAATGGGAGGCTACGCCAAATACAATGAAAAATACATCGATTTCCTGAAAAAATTTGAAGAAAATACAACTATAAAATTAGATCCTATTTATACAGGCAAAATGGTATGG
>JBIPPG010000252.1:0-4167 GCA_044368545.1 Chitinophagales bacterium
TTTGGATGATACTACAAAGTAGAAAAAATAAGCCAAAATTCCTAAGAAAAGACCTAATGCGGAAGTTATCATTTTTACATACAAACCTCCCGAAATGGATTCAATATTATAATCTCCTGTAGCATTTATGGTATAGAAAATTTGGATAACACCTCCAATAGTACCAATAAATCCAAGCATAGGCGCTAGTTTTGAAATCAAACTAAGAACACCTTCGCCTTTTTCAAATTTAAAAATTTCAAGTCCTATTTGCTTATCCATAGCCAATTCGATATCTCTAATAGGCATACCAATACGATTGAGTCCTTTTAGTATCACTCTTGCCAAAGCGGTATTACTTCTATTGCAATAATCTTTTGCAGCACTGATATTGCCTTCTGAAATATTTTCTTTGATTTTTTCAATAAAATGTGGGTCTGATTTGCCTGCAAATTTCAAGAATAATAATCTTTCTATAAAAACAAATACAGACACTATAGATAAAAAGAAAATTAAAATTGCTATAATTTGTCCCAAAGGACCCATTTTTGAAAATACACCAATCATGGTTTGTTCTACGTTCATTTCTATGATTTTTTTAATTCTATGCAAATATACTAGGTAAAAAACTAGTTAATTATTTTGTATTTAAACGCTTATATCAAAAATGTATTGTATATTAGTCATAAATATTTGCAACAATTCAATTTTTTTGTATTATTTTTGCACTCCATTTTTTTAATAGATTCAATACGATTGAAATGATGAAAAAATATGAGATTGCGTTTGTAGGGCTGAAGAACAAAGTTCATCATTTGGAATTTGAAGTAGATAGTACATTTTTTGAAGAATTTGAAAATTGTCCTATTGAAAAAGGAGATTTAAAAATAGATGTTTTTTTTGATAAAAAAGATTCATTTTTTATTTTAGATTTTCAGGTAAATGGAATAGTATCGTTGGCGTGTGATAGATGTTTGGAATATTTTGACTACGAAATGATTTTTGATTTTAAAATCATTGTGAAATTTGAAGAACGCGACGATAAAATTGGAGATGAAGAAGATGTGATTTATTTGTCAAAAACAGAGACACATCTATATTTGAAAGAGGTGATTTATGATTATATTCTCATCAATATACCCATTCAAGTAGTTCATCCAAAAGATAAAGAAGGGAATGATACATGCAATCCCGCTGTGCTAGAGAAATTGAATGTGAAAAAAATTGAAGAAGATATTGATCCCCGATGGGCTGCTTTATCCAAATTAAAAGAAAAATAAATTATATTTAAAACAATAAGATTATGCCAAATCCTAAAAAGAAAATTTCTAAAACAAGAAGAGATAAAAGAAGAACGCATTACAAAGCGGAAGCTCCTACATTGAGTACTTGTAGCGCTACTGGCGAAACGCATTTGAGACATAGAGCGTATATGGTAGAAGGTGCATTGTACTACAGAGGTAAAATGGTAGTAGAAGCCAAATAATTTAAAATCTCAATTTAATCATATAAATTGCCAAAGTTATTTTAACTTTGGCTTTTTGTGTTTTTATTAATCAAAATTGTATATGGTAAATCAAAGTTTTTATAGAGGAATGTTGGTTGCATTCATTATTTCTATCATAGGGTTGTATGTATATCAAAATATTTTACAAAAAAAGGGCTCAACAACCGAGGAAGAATCCGTTATTTTGTTAAAATCTATCGAAAATATAAGTAAATTGATGTTGGTAGAAGCTAATTTCAACGAAGTATATACTTATAAGGATAAATCGAATGTGTTTTTTGGATTTATTCCTACCGAAAAAAAAGCTATTGTAGTATTGAATGCAAAAGTTCAAGTAGGCTATGATTTGAAAAAAATAAAATTTGAAATAAATAAAGAACGAAAGGAACTCATTATCCAATCGGTGCCTGCCGAAGAAATTATTATTTCGCCAGATGTAAAATTCTTTGATATTCAAACGTCTACCTTTACGAATTTTGAAGCAGCCGATATAAATAAAGTAAATACTCAAGCTAAGAAGAAAATTGAAGAACAAATAGAAACGAGTGGCATTAAGAATAATGCAAAATTACAATTAGTATCAAGCTTAAATGGTATTGTAGGTATTACAAATACACTAGGATGGCGTGTAATCGATCATTCACACACAATTCAATTATCTAAATAGCCCCGCGCGAGCTTTCATTTGGGATTTAATCTTTACGTTGGGTTGTTTTTGTGCAAAAACAGAACTTCTACCTTTTGAGCCTTTAGATAGTCTAGGTTTTTCAAATCCTGGCGTACCCATTTTGGATGATTTTTTGGGGGCATAAGCAGAATTTACTCCAGATGTTTTGCAAGAAAACAATAAAATACTCGTCAGAAATAGGGAAATAAATATCTTCATTTTTCAAATATATTAACGCAAAGGTAAAAGTTTTTTATTAAAAAAAGTAAAATTTTATAGGATTCTAATAATTTTATAAATTTTTGAAAATAAGTATTCATCTGTTTTTTCAAAATTTTTAATCCCCAAGTAGTCGTATTCGTCTATTCGAGCATATCCATGTACATGTAAAATATTTTTATTGGATAGTACAATCCCAAAATGTTCAATTTTTTTATTTCCAAAAAAGATTATATCTCCAAACTTCACATTTTTGACTAAACCAATTTTTGTATTACTCTCAATGATTTCTTCTAAATTTCCCGTTACATTGATTTGCATAAACCGATAAAAGAACTGGATAAGACCTAGTGAATCGAGCCCAAATATTGAATTTCCTCCTGTAGTCATTGGCGCATTGAGGACTTTTTTAATTAAATTTTCAATTTGAGTGGTATTTAATTTTTGTTTCTCTGAAATAGCATTGCCAAAAAAATTGATTTTTTCAAAACCAAAATTAGCTACAAGACCATCAAAATTGTACAATATGCTTCCAATACTCAATAAGGTGTTTTTATTTTCAAATATTATGGTGGAAATAGAATCCGTTGTGTAATATCTCTCGGATTGTGACAAAAAATTAAATTCTTTTTTTGTTAAAATCTTTACTTGACTTTTTAATACATAACCTTGTAATGCAAAATCTGATTTATTCACTTCAAAAAATTCGTTTTTTGCACCCAATATTTCAAAAATTTCTCCAAATCTAAAATGACTTTTTACTGTACAGTTTACCGATAAGTCTGTATAGATAGGGGTATTGGAAAGAAAACTAAAACCGTACTTCATTTTTTATTTTAAATATAAAAAAAATATTTACTATTTTTGGACGTTGCAAAATAAAGTTAAAGTTTTTAAATAATGACAAAAAAAGTTTATTTCGTCTTAATATTAGGGTTGTTTTCTTTTTTGAAAATGAATTCGCAATGCACGGGATCTAAATTTGAAAACAAAGTAGATCCTACCTGTGGTGCTAATGGTGTAATATCATTTCGTTACGAACCTGCGCCATTGGGGGTTATTTATACCTTATACAAAGATAATGTTCCTGCAATTGTCATCAAAGGAGCCTCTATTAATATGGGGAATTTGGATGAAGGCACTTACTATGTTAGTTTTAGAGATAGCGCAACACAATGTGTAGATCAAAGTTCTACGTTTGTACTTTCAAAAAACACAAATGCTCTAAAAGCTACAATTGCTATGGATTCGGCCAAATGCGATAGTAGTAAAAATGGAAGACTGACTGTAACCGCTACGGGGGGGGCATTGCCTTATAGTTACAAATGGAGCCAAAATATATCGTTGAATTCAAGAATAGATAGTACGTTAAAACCGGGGTCTTATACAGTAACCATCACCGATAATGCAGCTTGTAGTATTACAATTTCGGGGACTGTTTTTGCAAAGATTAGCAAAATTAAACTTAAAACTATTACTGTTTTAAATGCAGAATGCAATCAAAGTATCGGAAAAATTGATGTAAAAATTGAAGGGGGTTATGCTCCAATTCGATATAGATGGAAAGATTCTACAAGACAAAAAATGCCTTTTGACTCGTTAGCACCGGGTAAATTTACGGTTTATTTTTGGGATACTTTAGCTTGTGATACTTTTGCAGTAAAAGATATATTAGTTCAAAACATTCCTGGTCCAAAAGGAAGTTTGGTGGGTACGGATTCAATTTGTCCATTAGAAGGGGTTGGGAAATTGTATATAAATGTATCCAGTGGCGATACCAATAATTTGTCATATA
>JBIPPG010000109.1:0-7712 GCA_044368545.1 Chitinophagales bacterium
TGGCAGAGTCGTTGGATTCTGGAAATTATATAGCTATCATAAAAGATAGAGCAGGATGTACCGATACCCTTCGAAAAAGGATAGAATTATATCCTGAAAAAAGATTGTCTATTTCAGGTAGAACAGAAATGGTGGCAGGACAAACACAAATATTAAAAGTAGATTCCTCTTTTTATTTTTATGAATTTGTTTGGTCTCCTAAGATAAATGCTCGTCCAGCAAATAATAATTATGAAATTTATCCAAATGAAAATACATTGTATACGTTGGAAGCAAGATATGGTCCCAATTGTTTGGCGGTAGCTCGTTTTCAGGTTTCAATAGTAGATGCTATTGATAGTATTATTGTTCCAAATATTTTTACACCTTACAATCAAGATTCAAAAAATGATTATTTTTATTTAAAAACTAATAAAACTAATATCGTAGAATCCTTTGAATTTAAAGTATATGATAAATGGGGAAATAATGTTTTTAATGCGTATGATTTGGATTTTAAATGGGATGGCAAAGCAGCAAATGGGAATTTTTTAGAAACGGGAGTATACACATATATGATGCGGTATAATTCTATTTATTCTAAATATGAAAGAATTGTTAGAAGCGGTCAAATATTATTATTGAAATAATTTTTTAAATAAAATTGATTTTTAAAAAAGAAGGTAAATGAAGAAGTTTTTTATTTGTACTATTTTAGTGTTATATTTTCAGATATCGTATGGTCAAGATATGATATTGTCGCAATATTTTGCTTCACAACCCTATATCAACCCAGCTTTAACAGGTTTTTTTGATGGAAGCTACCGTGTTACGGCCAATTATCGTTCCCAATGGAATACTTTGGGTTCTAGTATAAAATCTATGGGGGTAAGTACGGACGCAGTCTTCTTAAAAGATAAGCTTCAAGGAGATTATTTGGGCATAGGAGTAAGTGCTTATAGAGAAGATCAGTTTGGATATATTAGCAATAATATGGGGAGATTGAATTTTAGTTACAACAAAAAAATAGGATACGAAAGAGAACAATATTTAAGTATAGGAACTTATTTGGGAGCCAATCATAATTTTTTAGGAGGAAATTTTGATATTACACCCGATGGTTCTCCAGAGGAAATTCAACGAACCAGTACTATTGGATTTGATGTAGGACTAGGGCTTAATTATCAAATTGTATTTTCTGATAATGCCAATTTTTTTATTGGAGGATCTCTTGATCATATTTTACCTATCAAAAATTCTTTTTTGAATACAAATGCCGAAAAAGCAAGAAGATTTAATCTATATACTTCTGCTAAAATCAGAATTACAGATTTAGTATACGTGTTACCAACTTTGTTAGCCTCAAAACAAGATGTTCATACTCAAATAAATGCAGGAACATCGGTTCAGTTTCTTTTTGGGAACTATACATTAGATAAATCCAGTATTTCAATTGGTACATTTTTGAGATATGGTAATAATTCTATTGATGCCGCTATAGGAATGGCGCGATTGGAGTATAAAGGGGTTATGATAGGATTGAGTTATGATCATAATATGAATGAATTAAGTACTGCTACCAAAGGTTTTGGAGCTATGGAGTTAAGCCTTGGATACATAGGATTAATTGAAAGAGTATTTAAATCAAGATCGGATTGTCCTAATACTAAAAATTTCTAATAATATAAAAATTGAAAATAGTGAAAAAAACAAGAAATTTTATTTTTATTCTATCACTTTTTATTGCTTCATTGGGATATACTCAAATGGATATTAAATCCGATAGAGATACAATTTGTCAAGAAAATACGATTACATTTACCGATACAAATTCAATTCCTTCTGGAATCAATGTGGTTTCTAGAGAATGGACTTTTGGAGATGGAAATACACTTACGTCTACTACGTCCAATATCACTTACACCTATAATACTTTTGGTGATTTTCCTGTATCTTTAAAGATTAATTATGATATAGGTCCAGCTGTTTCGGTTGTCAAATCTCTTCCTGTTAAAATTTTTAAAAAGCCTGTTGCGGGTTTTACAATTGATAAAACTACTACTTGCGACGGTGTTACAGTTACCTTTACTCCTAATAATGTAAGTGGTCAAGGTACATTAATTACTAGAACGATAGAATATGGCGATGGTACAAAAGATACTAATTATATAGCTTTAAAAACACATGCATATTCAGTTAGAGGAAATTATTCTCCTACTGTTTATTTAATGGATAATTTTGGATGTGGCGATACCATTTCAAAAACTATAAGTGTAATAGCACCTCCAAAAGTTTCATTTGAACCTGTATCTTTTTTATGTAAAGATACTATCGTATATTACAATAATACTACACAAGGCAAAAATTTGCCAAACTATCAATGGACATGGCAGTTTATTAATACAAAGGGAGTACCTTCTTCTTTGAATACGGTAGATGGTATCAATACTTGGGATACTTTTGGTTTTGTTACTGTTAATTTAAATCTTTTAGATATTAATACGGGATGTAGAAGTACAGCTAGTTTAGTTCATGTAGTAGATACTATTCCTACTTTGAACATTACACCAAGCACCGATACCGCTATTTGTTTTGGAGAATCAATTAAGTATAATATACAAAGTTCTAATAAAATTTTCTTTGAAGATAGCACATGGTTAGATAAAATTAGTGGAGATTCAATTATTTTAGCAACACCTCAAAATACCTATACATACAAGGTTTATACAAAAAATACAAATTGTCCAAGGGTCGAAAAACGTATAAAAATAAGTGTTTTACAAAAATTACCTATTTCTATATCCGCAAATCCTACACAGATAGTTGCAGGTTCATTGAGTCATTTGAAAGTGAATATAAATGGTGCTTGGGATAGTGTTCGTTGGACTCCTAAAACAGAAATGACATGTAGTACTTGTGATTCATCTGGAGCTTCTCCACTTGTGTCTACATATTATAGAGTTAGTGTTTTTTATAGTTTGAATAATAAGGTTTGTAAATCCACAGACTCTATTTTAATTTCTGTAAATCCAGATTGTAACAAAGAAGATATAACTATTCCTTCGGGTTTTACTCCAAATGGAGATTTGATCAATAATGAATTCTATCCAAAAGGATATGCTTTAAAAGAAATTAAGGATTTTAGAATATATAATAGATGGGGGAATGAAGTGTATGGTCTTCAAAATTTTAGTGCCAATGACAAGCGATATGGTTGGAATGGTAGAGTAAATAATACAGGAGATGAGTTGCAGGCTGGAGCATATTATTATACAATTATTGCTACTTGTAGCAATGGGAAAATATTAAATTTTCAAGGCGAAATTATATTAGTACGATAGTTTAAATATTTATTGGCAAGGTGAAAAAAAATAGTTTAAAAATGAAAAATATCTTTTTATTGATGGCCATTATAATTGGTGGGAATATGATTGCTCAGGATTTGCAGTATTCCCAATTCAATTCAATGCCAATGTCAACCAATCCTGCTTTTGCTGGCAATAGTTATTGCAACTATAGAATTAGCGGAATTTATAGAAATCAATGGATGGGATCAAGTGATTTTAAATCATATCAATCGGCTTCATTTGGAGGGGATTTTAATCTTGGAAAAAGTTCTAATGATCTTCAAAATATATGGGGCTTTGGTATAATTGGGAATTATGACAAAACCGCATCAAATACTTTTTCAAATCACTCTTTATACTTAAATTTAGCTTACCATTTACGTTTTGGAAAAAATGCGAATAGTTTCTTGTCTTTTGGGATTCAAGGTGGTGTGGGACAGCGAGCATTTACTCCAGGAAGTTTAATCTTTGACGATCAGATAGATGCGTATGGTGTCAAATACAAGCCATCTACATCGGAGTCAATCACCAATGAATCTACTATGTATTCGGATATTAATTTTGGATCTTTATTGACCTTAAATCCTAGTTCGGCTTTAAATATATATATGGGAGCCTCTGCATTTCACTTAACTCAGCCAAATGTATCTTTCTCAAATCAAGAATTCAAATTGCCTACTCGTATCAATTTTCATGCAGGTGCTAATTATGCATTTAGTGATTTATATTTTTTACCTTCTTTGTATATCCAATATCAACAAGTCTCTAATTGGAATTTTGGAGGATTTTTTGGAAAAACGTTAAAGCCTGAAACTGAAACTACAATGCCTGTTATTGGCTATTTAGGACTTTGGTACAAGAGTACGGACGCTATAACTCCTGCATTTAGAATGGATTTAGGCAGTGTTAGTTTTGTATTTAGCTATGACATACATGTTGGTAAAATTTCAAATAATCAAGGAAGTATAGGTTCTCCCGAGTTATCTATAAATTACTATGGATGTTTTGGACGTAATTCAAAAAGGACAGGTTGTCCATCCTTGTAGTTAATAGTTCATCCTTTTTAATAGTTTATACACTTTTTATTTTTTATAAATATCACATTACCTTTTCGTTTAACATCTAAAATTTTAAATATGAAAGCTGTTTTTTTAACAAAAAAAACAAATGCAAACAATGCCTTTGACATAAAAGAAATTGCAATCCCTAGTCCAAAAGCGGGCGAAGTATTAATTCAGGTCAAATCATTTGGACTTAATTATGCCGATGTAATGGCTCGCTTAGATTTATATCCCGATATGCCCAAAATGCCATGTGTACTAGGTTATGATGTTTTAGGCGAAATTACAGAAATAGGAGAAGGAGTCACCAACTTTCAAAAAGGAGATTTTGTAGTTGCATTAACTCGATTTGGAGGTTATGCTGAATATGCGCTTGCCGATTCAAGGGTTTGTGTTAAGGTTTCAAAAGAAATGAATAGCCATAATGCCCTTTCTATTGCCACTCAACTCAGTACCGCATATCATGCAGCTGTTGAAAATATAAATCTTTTTGAAAATGATATAGTTCTGGTACATGCTGCGGCAGGTGGTGTTGGATTAGGAATTGTTTCAATTGCATTGTCCCGAAAATGTATTGTGATCGGCGTGGCGGGAAGTGATGAAAAATGTGAGTTTTTAAAATCCTTGGGGGTTCAGTATACAATTAATTATAAGAAAGAAGCTTTTGATGAAGGCGTGAAGCGATTAGGGCTTAGGAAAAAAGTAGACGTAATTTTTGATAGTGTAGGTGGTGAAAATGTACCAAAAGGGATGAAAATATTGAATAGTGATGGAAAATTAGTACTGTTTGGTTCAGCCAAATTGAGTGAAAGTAAAAATAAATTAAAAATTATTTATCAAGTACTTAAGTTTGGTTTCTTTTCTCCAATTAAATTATTGATGCCAAGTAAGTCTATAATCGGAATTAATATGTTAGCTATTGCAGATAATAAACCGGAAGTGATTCAGCGTTGTATGAATGGGGTTGTAGATTTATTAGAAAAAGGGGTGTTTAAATCACTTCAAGGAGAAACATTTTCTATTGATGAATTAGCTATAGCACATGAAAAATTAGAAAATGGAAAAACAATAGGAAAATTGGCAATAGAATGGTAATTTAATGTTTTAGTTAAAAAATCACAAAAGTCATTTTTTTGTCAATAAATTTAATTTAAATATATTTCATTTCTAATTTTTATTGACTTATCTATAGTTTTTATATAAAATAGGTCTTAATAAACTTTCTAAAATGTATTATTTTTTATATAGTTATTCCTTTATTTTTGCATTTAATAAAAGTAGAAAAATAGGGTTATGAAAAAAAATATAATAAATTTAAGAAAAAAATGTTTAAATTTACAAGCTCTTTTTTTTAAAAACAGCAATAGTACAAAAAAGAAAAATATGAAAAAGAATTATTCTAAATGGTTGTATTTACTTATCTTTATCTCATCACTATTTGTTAGTAAAAATGAGATGAAAGCCACTCACGTAATGGGTGCTGATATTACTTATAAAATGATAGATACTGTTAATGGTGTTTATGAGTTTACATTGACTCGTTATAGATATTGTGGTGGTATCAATTTTAGTAGTAATCAGCTAAATATTGTATCTTCTCAGGTTAATGTAATGGTAAATATGACCCTTGTGTCATCGGAAACATCAGAAGTTACTCCTTTGTGCTTACCACCTGATGTACCCGCAAAAAAAATAACCCATTGCCCAGGACCAAATGTATCTCCATTGGCTCCTGATTTTATTAAAGGTGTAATGAAAGAAGTACTTAAATGTACATATACCGTGGGAAGAAATATTGGTCCTGCTTATGCAGGATATACAGAATGTTGCAGAAATACAATAACGACAATAGTAGGATCACCTGCGTTGTATGTTCAAACGGCATTTAATACCAATTTTGTAAATAATTCTGTAATTTTTACAAATTATCCAGTACCGTATTGGTGTAAAGGAAAAGTTAATACTTATGCTCACGGCCCTGCAGATACTTTTGATCCTAAATATACTGTAGTAAATGGTAAAACGGTTGTAAGAGATTCTATTTCTTTTGTACGTTATACACCTTGGCAAGGCCCTGCAGCTAATCCAAATGATGCATTTCAATTATTGAACCAACCTGTTACATTTGTTTCTCCATTAAATGCTACCAATTTTTTATTTACAACTAATGGTGTAACGATGGATCCTTTTACAGGATTAATTAGTGCACAACCCGATAGAGATCAAGATGCTGTAATGGCAGTTGCAATTTTTGAATGGCGAGCAGTAGCTAATCCTAATGGGATAGGATATACTAGAGAGTTCTTAGGATATGTTTGTAGAGATTTACAGTTTTCTGTTCGAGATAATTGTGATCCTGTATCGGACGCGGGATCAATTAAAGATTCTATGTATGGCGTGAATCAATTAGATCAATATTTTATAGAAATTTGCGGACGTCAACCTGGTAAAATTCAATTTAAAGCCATTGGGGCCGTGAATCAAAATATGAAGTTGTCTGAAGTAGGCTCAAATAAAACTGCCTCTAAAGATTTTGTAAATTATAAATTTTCTACTATTAAAATAACTAAAGCTGGAGTAGATACTATGTATGGCACGGTTACTTTTGATTCTGCAATTGGTTCTGGCGATGAGCGTTTGATTTTTGATTTCTATTATTGTAATAATTATGGAATGAAAGTTTCAAGAGAAATTGCAGTACGTATTCGATATATGCAATCGATGATATTAGATAAAGATACAGGGTATTATTGTCCAGGTGGAAAACCAGTACGTATTTATTCTAAAACTGCTAAAAAAGTATCTTGGACACCAAAAACGGGTATAGTAGGTGCAGGAACAGATAGTGCATGGATAGATGTAGCACCTGCTGCAAATACCGTATATCTTGCAAAATCACTAGATTTAGACACAGTCGAAACTTGTACAATTTTTGATAGTACACTTGTACGTGTCATCCCCCCTTTCACCTATAATTTATCGCCAAAGACAAAGGACATTTGTCTTCACGACACGTTCCCAATAGTTTTGACCACTCAAATATCTGATACTCCTTATAAATTTACTTGGTTAAATTCGAATGGTGCGTTATTTAATCCTTCCAGCAAGAAAACAACTACAAGCATAAGTAGCCCAACGGTATATGCTATCAATAGTGCTAGCTATATTGTAGAAATGGAAAATAGATACGGTTGTATCCTTACCGACACCGTAAAAGTAAATATAACAGGTGTAAAACCAAATGCCACCGCAACAGCTCAAAGAAGCTTTATCTGCCCTGGTGATACAACCTTATTATCAGCTATAATTACGCCTTTTACTTGTG
>JBIPPG010000302.1:0-3451 GCA_044368545.1 Chitinophagales bacterium
CAAAAAGTCCCAAATTCGTTACCGATTGATTTACAAAGAAATTATACGTGGGAATTTGTTCATTTACCTTTTCTTTATTATACTCTACTCCAATTGAAAAGACATTTTTTTTGTTCAAAAGCGGAACTAAATAATTGAATTGACCTCCCAATTGAAATGAATTCATATCCGAGTTTCCATACGGTGGATTGGCAAAATATTCTAAAATATTTGAATCGGGCATTACACCCGTAAAGTGGTTTCTTTTTGTATATTGAAATGCCCCAAAAAACAACAAAGAACCTTTTTCATCTTTAAAATTCCATTGATAATCGGTTCCAAGTATAGCAATATTATGTTGCCTTTCTTCAGATTGTAATGCCTTAAATGCAGGCGGGTCTATCATTTGTCCGCCAAATCGATATTCATTCAATAGACTACAAGATAATTCCAGCTTTTGATTTTCTTTTATCTTAAAAAAACTATTAAATCCTATGGCATAGCTCTCAATTTTGGGCAATTCCGAAAAACTATCGTTATTATGGTCATAAAAATCTCGTTTTCGATGATTCAGAAAAAAAGTAATGCCCGCATTTTTAGAATCATTGACCCAAGAAACATTACCATTATTGACCCAATCCAATGTATTCCCACCTATCAGCTGCAAGTTAGAACTTAACTCAAACGAACTTTTCTTCGCTAACTTTGTAATAACGTTTACCGTTCCTCCTATAGCCGATGAGCCATATAAGGAAGATGCAGAACCTCTTACAATTTCTATTCGTTCAATAATATTTACAGGTATTTGTTCCAAACCATACAAGCTCATCAACGCACTAAAAGTAGGCCTTCCATTTATCAAAATTTGGGAATAACCGCCTTGTAGCCCATTCATACGCAATTGCGTGTAATTACAAGTTTGACAATCCGTTTCTACACGCATTCCTACTTGAAATTTCAAGCCTTCGGAAAGATTGCAGGCCTGTGTATTTTGCAAGGTCTTCATATCAATTACATTCACCATTATAGGGCTTTCCAGTTTTTTTCGAGGTGTTTTGGTACCTGTTACCACTACCTCATTTACATTTCTGGAAAATCCTATAGAATCTTGTTGCCCATAGATAATAGATGCCTTGATAAATATAGTTAAAATTAAAAATATGAATTTTTGCTTACAAGTTAACATCATTCTTATTTTTAAGAGATTTTTCATTTTTTCTGCTTCATACACAGCTCAATTAATGTGCCACCTGTAGATTTGGGATGAAAAAAGAACACTAATTTATTATCTGCACCCAATCGTGGTTCTTGTTGAAGAGGTTCAAATCCTTCATTTTTCATTCGCTCAATTTCGGTGTAAATATCCTCTACCAAAAAAGCCATATGATGTATCCCCTCCCCTTTTTTGGCTACAAATTTTGAAATGGGCGAAGATTCATCGGTTCCTTGAAGCAATTCTATTTTGGCATTACCACCACTTTCAAAAAAAGATACCGCAACTTTTTGATTCTCAAGAATCTCTTGTTTGAAAGGCTCTTTACCCAGCATTTTTACATACATAGCAGTAGCTTGTTCCAAATCATTTACGGCTATTCCTACGTGATCAAAAATCATATTAATTATTTTTAATTTTTACTTTAAAAACAGTTTAAAACCGCTTCCTGTTCAATTCTTTGGGCGAAATATTTTTCGCCCCTACAAATTACTAATCCAATATCCTTACAAAACGGGTTAAAACCCGTTCCTATTGATATGATAAAATATATTTCGACCCTACAAAACCACGAATCAAAAAATTCTAATTTCTATCATCTAATATCTTACGTCTAATATCTAACTAAACATCCAACCCTCTTCCTGTCTTTTGTATTTTGCCTTCGGCAATAAAATCTTTCATCAATCGATCGAGAATTCCATTCACAAAAAGTTTGCTCTTTTGGCTACAGAATATTTTCGTCAAATCTATGTATTCATTCATCGTTACTTTTAATGGAATCGTCTCAAAATGAAGCATTTCGGCCATAGCCATTTTAATTATCAAAATATCGAGCAATGGTATACGTTCAGCATCCCAGCCTACCAATTTGGGTTTTATCAAATCCATAAAATTATCAAAATGAACCAAAACTACTTTGATCAAATCCTCCGCGAAAGGACTTTCCTTGCGCCATTCTTTGAATCCGAGCGAAATACGAAAAGGCATATCTGAGTCAATCTGCTTTTTCAAATCTCGTTTTAGCGAGAAATGTATCAAATCCATATCCTCTTCAATATTTACATAATAAAACTCAAGATGTGTTTTCAATTCCTCGCTTTTGAAAAATATTTTTTTGAAGAATACATTCAATAGCTGATATTGATTCTCACTTGTAGGAGATTCATTATAGGCAGTATATTCTTTAAGCGCAATCATTTGAAAATAAAATGCTTTGATCATTTCACTATCCAAATAATTTTTGGTTTTGTATCTGCCAAAATATTTGTTCAATTCTTCATTTTCGTTCAAATATTTCACAAAATCACTCTCCAAAATCTGCAAAGGCACGATTTTTTCGGCTGCCGAAATCAATCGTTTGTCATGCTGTATTTGATGATGAAATTTGGCATAATTCATAATTTCCTTCAAATAATGCAAAACGCAAATATTCAACTCAATTACTTTCTCTATATCATCGTTAAAAATCTTGTAAAGCGATTTAAAATCCTTATTATCTGCCAAAATTTGACTGTACAAGGTCTGAATTACCTTGATACGAACGCTTCTTCTACTTATCATACAGGCTTACCATTTGGCATTTAAGTTCTTTGCTTTTTGTATACGCTCTTTGGCTATAGCAATGGCCGCTTGCTGCGTATTCATGCCTTCGTTCTCGCTTTTTGTATAAATTTCCAAAACTCGGTTGTATATCATATCGGTCAAACTCATCGTTTTTTCACGGCTATAAACGCCTATCGCCTCCGAGTAGCAGTTAATTACACCACCTGCATTGATCAAAAAGTCTGGCGCATACAAGATACCTTTTTCTTTTACGGCATTGCCATCTACTATTTCATTTGCCAATTGATTATTTGCCGCTCCACAAATCACTTTGCACTTCAATTGTGGAATCGATGTTTCATTTACTGTAGCACCCAAGGCACAAGGCGCATAAATATCACAATCCGAAGTCACTATATCTTTTGGATCTAGAATGGTTACTTTATGCTTATCCGCTACCATTTTCAAGTTCGCTTCATTGATATCGGCTATCGAAAGAATGGCATTTTCTTTTGCCAAATGATCTATCAAATATTGTCCTACGTGTCCTGCACCTTGCAACGATACTTTTACACCGCTCAAAGACTCGCTTCCCGATACTTTTTTCCAGCTCGCTTTCATAGCCAAATACACACCATAGGCCGTAAAAGGACTAGGATCGCCGCCACCGCCCAAATAGACAGGTTTGCCAGATACATGGTTGGTTTCCAATGA
>JBIPPG010000303.1:0-3437 GCA_044368545.1 Chitinophagales bacterium
AATGCAACGCCCAAAAGAGATCCAGCCGCTATAACATGAATATTAGGGCAATCTTCGGCAAAATACTTTAAACTAGTCAATGCATGAGGTGCATCCTGGATTTCATCAAAAATGAGGAGCGTTTGACCTTCTTCTATCTTTTGGTTATGAAGTAGAGATAACGTTTCAACAATTTTTTTAGGATCCAAACTGGTTTCAAATAATTTTTGATATGAAGGCTCTTTCTCAAAATTGACATAAATATAATTTTGAAAATGGGTTTCCCCTAAATTTTTCATCAACCAAGTCTTGCCCACTTGCCTTGCACCCATAAGCAAGAGCGGCTTAAAGGTTGCGCTATTTTTCCATTCCAATAAATCTTTTTCGGCAATTCTTAACATATTAAAATTACATTTTAAGATACAAAAATACAAAAAATCACAAAAGTCGTACGACTTTTTGGCAAATTATCACAAAAGTCGTACGACTTTTCGGCAAAAAATCACATTTCACCCATGAGTTTTTGAGCAAAAAAAATGGATTAAGCCGGAAAATCGCAGTAATTTCTAGGGGTTTCGTAGAGTCTCACTTTAATTTCGTATTCAGGTTGAATGCGTTTTCGGATTTTATGATAAATCACTTTGGCGATATTCTCTACTGTGGGGATAAGATTTTTGAATTCAGTGGTATCTAAATTTAGATTTCTATGATCAAAAGGATCGGTTACTTCTTCCTTAATTATCTTTTTTAGCGCCGCAATATCATACACAAATCCCGTTTTGGGATCTATATCGCCCGTTACTTTTAGATGCAAATCATAGTTGTGTCCATGAAAATGGGGATACGAACATTTCCCAAAAACTTCAAGATTTTTTTCATCATTCCACTCCTTCAAATAGAGCCTGTGTGCCGAATTAAATGTTTCCTTGCGGATGATAGAAGCCTTCATTTATCTGATTTTAGGATTTAATAAGAATATTTAATTATTTTTAAAACAAAAAAACTTGGAGTATCGTTTCAATGCTTGTACTTTTGCATTCAAAAATATTAAAAACTTTTTATATGCGTATTACAAAAAAGTTGTTTTGTCTATTTTTTCTTTCTGCAGGACTTCACATAAGTTATAGCCAAGAAGCTACGGCTACCCTTTCGCCTACCCAAATAATGATAGGCGACCATATGGAACTAGAAGTAAAAGTAAAAACGCCTCCTAACAGCTCATTGATTTTTCCAAAAATTGATGACGACCATTTGGGAAATTTTCGTGTAGTTGAAAAACGGAAGACCGACACCTTGTATTCGGGTTCACAATCCATCATTCAATTAAAATATATCGTTACTTGCTTTGAAGACAGCGCTCAGGTATTTCCTGCCCTAAAATTTTCACAAGGCATAGGCGATTCTTTTGCTACACAACCTATTGCTATTCAGGTTTCCAGCCCCAATATTGACAGCACCAAAGATGTAACCCCTATCAAAACCATAGTACAAATTCCACTTTCAAAAGAAGAGATTTTCAGCTATTTGTTCATCAGTTTTATCCTTTTGGGATTAGTGATTTTGCTGTATTGGCTTTATGTACGTTTTATCCGCAAAGAAGCGCTTTTTGATAGAGAAAAAGGCAATGAACCGCCTCACGTAGTAGCGCTTACAGCCCTCAAAGACACCGAAGCATTGCAATTATGGCAAAAAGGAAATGTAAAGGCATACTACGACAGTATTTCGGATATTATTCGTACCTATTTGGAAAAACGATTTGGACTCAAAGCTTTGGAACAGACGACACCTCAGATTCTCAATGGTCTTGAAAAATTGGAATTACCCGAAGAAATTTTTAATTCTATTAAAGAAATGCTTTCGCTTGCCGATTTAGCCAAATTTGCCAAAGAAAATCCACTTGCCGAAACCAACGAGCAATACCTGAAATTTGCCTACGAATTTGTTCAAAAAACTCAAAGCGTATACGATAGTAACAAACGTGCTGATGCATCGCTCGTGAAAAAATTCTATGCTCAAAATGAATATAGACTTCGTCCACAAGCTATCAATCAGGCTTCTTTCAAAATCTTAGTAACGGGAATTAGTATAGCGTTATTGACGCTTTCTGTAGCGATAATGCTTGCCTATTTTGTACCTGTAACCATTCTTTTGTCTTTTATTGCGGATAAACCTATTTTATTTTTCAGTATTTTCATCATTTTGGGAGCTGCTATATCGCTCTTTATTTTATTCATCATTCGCAGCAAACAATCGGCTTATTTGTTGATTTTTGACCACGATGCGCTCTTTATCAAAACCAATCAAAAGCGTATGAAATGGATGTTTAGCGAAATTATGGAAACCAAAGAAGACAAAAAAGGTAATTTTATGCTCAAAAATAAATACAACGAGTGGCATACAATTCCAAAATATATGGAATTTTTTGATGAAATAAAAGAACGTACCGAAGATGCTATTTTTTTAGAACAAAGTAAATAAAAAAGATATGATACTATTTCAAATTTCTTTTGCTCAACCGTGGGCTTTTGCACTCTTGATAGTTCCTGTCATTATGGGACTTTATGAATATTTTTTTAGCAAAAAACATCAAACGTTTATGCTTTTTTCTACCACACAAGTAGCACAAAAGACCTTGAAAACACGCTTGAGAACATTTCTCCCTATCTTGCCCATAGTTTCAAGTATTTTTTTAATTCTAGCCATTGCCCGCCCTCAATCGGATATGAGCAAAGAAAACTCGTTTACAAACGGAATTGATATTGTAATGGCACTGGACGTGAGTACAAGTATGCTAGAGCAGGATTTTAAACCCAATAGGCTCAATGCCGCCAAAAAAGTAGCATCGGAGTTTATAGCCAAGCGTCCCAATGACCGTATAGGATTGGTGATTTTTGCTGGAGAGAGTTTTACACAATGTCCCCCAACGATAGATCATAATATTCTCCAAAAACAATTGAAAGAAGTGAGAGAAGGCATTTTGGAAGATGGGACGGCCATTGGGATGGGGCTAGCTACTTCTGTCCGTGCACTCAAAAACAGCCAAGCAAAAAGCAAAGTAATCATCTTGCTTACCGATGGGGTCAATACCGCGGGAACTATCGACCCTATGACTTCAATTGATATTGCTAAAGCACTCAAAACCAAAGTGTATTGTATAGGTGTGGGGACGCCTCGAGGCAATATATTGGGAATAGACGAACCGCTAATGCGCAAAATAGCGTCAACTACTGGCGGTTTGTATTTCCGAGCTGGAAATAATCAACGACTTTCTGAAATTTATGAAGAAATCAATCAATTAGAAACGGTAGAAATCGAAGTCAATGCATTGCATCGCAAAACCGAAGAGTTTTTGCCTTGGGCAATTATTGCAGGCATTTTTATGTTGTTGTATTTTGTATTGCGATACAGCTGGCTGAGAAGTGTGCATTAATATTAGACAATAGATTTTAGATTTATTG
>JBIPPG010000386.1:0-3430 GCA_044368545.1 Chitinophagales bacterium
CAAAGCCATTGGTAAGCATATAAAAGATATAGATTACAGCAGGAAGAACAGCAATAAATATACAGATACCAGTCAGAAGATTGATGACAAATATTTTTGCGAAATCTTTTATGCCATCGAAATAATTTCCGAACTCAATAGCTTGGTGATGGTGTATCCTATATGTTACATAGGCATAACCCATAATGAGTGGCGTTTGAAATAAGAGCCTTATCATTCCACCTATCAAAGGAATTATACTCAAAATGCCTAATCCAAGGAATAATAGAATAGTGTAGAGAATCATCATTCCACTATCAAAGCTAAAAATTTCCCAAGCCTTAGAGAAGTAAAAAGAAAATTTAAAATCAAATCCCGATGCTCGAATTTCTTCGATTTTATCTTCAATTTTTTGTTGCATTTGCTGAGGTTGCTAAAATAAAAATCCTGCTGATTAGCAGGATTTTTATTTGTTTAATAAATTGTTTTACCTAATTAAAGTAACGCTTCCTGTTTTGTCGACAGTTTTACCATTTAAATAAGCGGCAGTTACTTTGTAAACGTATACTCCAGGCTGTAAATTTTCATTTTTAAATGTGCCATCCCATCCATTATCTTGATTGTAGGATTCAAAAAGAAGCTCACCCCATCTATCAAAGATTTGCATTCTTACCGTCTTTAGACTTTTACCAAAGACAGAGAAAAAGTCGTTAGAGCCGTCCCCATTGGGCGTAAATGCATTTGGTATATAAATTGGGTCTCCATCTGCCACAAACACATATCCTATGGCAGTTCCAGCGCATGGCCTAGGATTGTTAGGGTCGCTCACATCAATAACAGTGACTTCATATACCTGATCTAAATATGGACTTACCAATGGGTTCGGACAGTCTGTACAACTCATCCCATTTACCGTATTCCATTGGAAAATAACACTGTCTGCTGGTGCACCAGTAAATGAAGTGAATAATTGTCCAGTTTCACCTAAGTCAAGTAACAATGTATCCGGATTAATATCAACGATCATTGGAGCTGGTTGTGCTAAATTTAAAGTATAGTTTTCTTTGCATCCATTGGCATCAGTGATAGATAACAAATGAATTCCAGCGCTCAAATCAATAAACCAGCCTGACGTATTGGTGATGTCATCCAGTTGCATGGTATAGATAGGAGTGCCACCGGTTGCAAGCACAAAAATGGATCCATCACTATAACCATAACATCGAGGTTGCATCTCTTGATAACTCATGGTGATAGGTGTTGGCTGAGTGATGGTAAAACTTATCGATATCATACAACCATTCGCGTCAGTAACTTCTGTAGTATATATTCCTGAAGGAAGACCTGTAATCGTCTGACCTAAATAATAATAGATACCATCTAGGGTGGTTCTATAAGTATAGGCAGGCGTACCACCAAATGCACTAAATCTAGCTGTGCCGTTTGAATCTCCATAACAAAGGACATTTGAAGTAAGAACACTTGCCGCTAACACCGGTGGTTCATTAATTCGAATCGTGTCAACACCACTGCATAATTCAGCATCCGTAACAGTTACCCTATAAACGCCTGCCCCTAAATTTGTCGCAGTAGCGGTGGTTTGATGTAAAGCATCACTCCATTCATAAGTATATGGAGCAAGTCCTGTAGTTGGCGTAACTGTTGCTGTTCCATTGTTTGCACCATAACAGCTAATGTCTGTTTTAGTGAAATTCATGTTGATGATTTTTACACTTATGGTAACGTTGTCGCTAGCAGTACAACTATTAATATCGGTTACCGTTACTGAATAAACTGTATTTACAATAGGTGCTACCGTGATGCTTGCAACTAAGCCACCCCCTGGCGACCAAGCATAATTTACACCACCACTTGCAGTTAATATGGTACTAGAACCTAGACAAACAGTATCGTCTGGACCTGCATTAGCTATAGGTAATGGGTGTACTATCGTAGTTTTGAAGGTGTCGGCAGTACAGCCGTTAACATCTGTATATAAGTATACAATTGTAAAGGGCCCTCCAACACCTGCTGCACTAGGTGTAAAGGTGCTGCCACTTATTCCTGGACCACTAAAACTACCGCCAGTAGGTATTCCTGTAAGTACCGCTGCCGGTGCATTTAAACAATAAAAAGCATTCAGCCCCGAGAAATAAGGAGTGGGCAGAGCGTCAACCCTTGTGGCCAATGAATCTTTGTTAAAGCAACCTGTAAGAGGATCTGTAACCGAATATACAATATAATAAGGACCACCTACAGCCAGAGAAGCTGGATTAAATGTGGTACCTGTTATTCCAGGTCCGCTAAAAGTACCACCTGCTGGTGTTGCGCTTAAAGTTACAGAGGCCGCATCAATGCAGTAGTGCGTATTTAATCCAGAAATACTAATGGCTGGACGAGGATTAACTGTTGTAAATTGAGAATCAACATTAGAACATCCTGATATCAAATCTGTATAAGAGTATAAAATTCGGTATGGCCCACCAGCTCCTGCAGAAGAAGGACTAAATATTGTTCCGCTTATTCCAGTTCCTGCAAAGGTACCGCCCAACGGTCTTCCTGTCAATGTCACTGCAGGTTCATATATACAATAGGCACTATTCAATCCTGTGAAGGATGGTGATGGCAATGCATTTACTGTCACATATTGAGAATCAATATTGCTACATCCTGTTAGTGGATTCGTGTAGCTGTAGGTAATCATATAAGGTCCGCCTACACCTGCACTTGAAGGACTAAATGTAGCGCCACTAATTCCAGGTCCAGAAAACACTCCTCCGCTAGGAAGACCTGTGAGAAGAGCACTTGGATTATTAAGGCAATAGCTAGCGCTTAACCCAGTGAAAGAAACAGAAGGTCTGTTGTTTACCGTCACGAGTTGCGTATCAGCACTCAAACAACCAGTAAGCGTATCCGTATAGCTATAGATAATCCTATAAGGTCCACCTATGATAGAAGCACTTGGTGTAAAAATATTTCCACTCATTCCTGTGCCACTGAATGTACCTCCTAACGGAGAACCACTAAGTGTGCTCGCTAATTCGTAGTAACAATACTGAGCGTTAAGTCCTGTGAATGTTACAACAGGTCTAGGGTTTATGGTTGTATAATTCGTATCTCTATTTACACAGGTATTTGCATCCGTGTATGTGTATATGATCGCAAATGGACCACCAGATCCAGCTGATGATGGGCTAAAGCTAGATCCGCTAATTCCGGGTCCACTGAAGACTCCACCGCTTGGTAGACCGGTAAGCGCTATCGGTGAATCATAAATACAATATGGCGTACTTAAACCTGTAAAGCTGACAGATGGTATAGGGTTCACCCTCACATACTGAGTATCTGTACTAGAACATCCGGTTGATGGATTTGTATAGCTGTAAACAATAGCGTATGGACCACCAACCCCTGCAACCGCAGGTGAAAATGAAGTACCTGATATACCAAC
>JBIPPG010000304.1:0-3399 GCA_044368545.1 Chitinophagales bacterium
TATAGGCTCCGTAATATATATTTTATGTCCAGAATTTAATGCATTTGCAATTCCAGTTCCGTTTATTCCAGTTTCAGCAACACTATATGTAAATTCTTTTGTTTCTATATCATAAGAAAGAAGTCCACTTATAAAACCAGTACATTTATATGAAATAAAATCATACTCTTCAATTAATGAAGCATCAACAAGATTAATAATATTATTAATCGGAGGATTAGCATTTATTCTAGCAACAAGTGGATGTGCAAATGTTGTTATCCACCATGGACCTTCTTTCCAAAAAGCAGCCCCTGTTCTTTTGCTAAGAAAAATTCGTTCTGCACCAGTAAAAGGATGTGTAATCAAAGATTCAGAATATGGATTATTGCCACCTGTTCCAGTATTGCCCCAATCCCATCCATTTTGGTCCGAAATAGGGTAACTTTTGCCCCCAGAGAAGAATAAGTATGCTCCAGTTTGACCTGTGTTAGGAGTAAATTTAATTGGCCATGAACCCAAACAATCTTTTTTGTATTTATATGGTATTATGTTAGTGAATTGTATTTCAAATTCTCCCATACCTGGACACGAATAAGCATTTCGAGTAAATGGCCCATCAAAAGCCATGACATTATTAACGCTACTATCATCCGTAGTAAAATACATCTCTGGAATTATGTTACAAAATTTTAATTGTGATGCATTTCTCATCCATTGATTTTCTAAATTCGCAGTTCCAACATTCCAAGTAAAATCAAAATCTAAAGGTAGTTGTTTTAGTATTCGACCTTCTTTACTATCAAAATAAACCATACGAACGTTATTAAAACAACCAACAAATTTACCCCTTGGCTTCTTTTCTTCAAAAATATTAACATCTCTGTTTAGGTCTCTTTCTATAATAACATCAAATTCTGAAGGATCGTCTTGATAAACAGCGCATGAAGAATCAGCACTGGGAAAATTTTCATTTACATAACTAAGATTTGTATCTGCTATATTTATAGAACCATAACCTTGTGCAAAATGGTTATCTTTTAAATACAAATTACATGCATTAAAATTATCTGTGATCTTTAGATGCTCAGGAGCGTAAATATGACGCATCCAATCTTGCGGTTGAGTTGATATTTTTCTTTGAAATTCATCTACCCATGGAAAATCAGCAAATTCTTCAAAAGAATAATCTCTACATCTAGAAGATGGTGGATCATATCCCAGGATTTGCCAATCATAAGGACAATATTCTTTTATTTTATGCAAATGAATTCTTAGTATTTCTATTGTAACCAATGTTCCCTTCGCGGAAATCTGAGTTTTGTCTATTGGAAGAATTAACTCCCAATATGACTCCATTTCACCATATTCATTTGTGATACATTGAGCGTCAGTAAATAGTTTTTTAATTGGAACTGTTGTTATTGGAGTAATAAATTTTGGAACTCCATTATAACTAGGTCTTATGGATGCAGAATACTCTAATTGAGGTATGCTAGTACTTATTTTTAACACAACCTTTAAATAATCCGTGTCATTTGATACCATAAAATTAATAGATGGATATCTATTTGGATCAACATGAATATTTACTCCTGGAGTCCAGTAAAATGATCCATATTTATCTACTCCATGAAGTCCTACAATTTTACTTATTTTGCCGAAATTTTCATTATCATAAGAGCCAGAAAAATTATTAAGACTGTAATATAATTCATTTAAAAGATTAAAATTCTCTTTAGATCTTGAATCATCACCTAGTATAAATGAATCTTCAACGAAATCAGAAGAAATGTTAAATGTGCCATAATACAACTGTATTCTTTCTCTAAAGTTATTAGAAGAAATATCTTTATTTACAAATGAATCAAATACTACTTTAGAATCATTCTCATAAGAATTTGGAAAAAATAAAAATGGCATGTCAATTCCATTTGGACTAAAATAAAATTGATCTGGTGTATAAGGAATGTAACCATTGTTGCTATAATAGCCACTCCATCCACTTATAGACATTCCAATTGTTCCAGTTTGACTTGGAAAAAATCCAGTAGTGGGCGCATTAAAATTCTCAACATATTTTCCGTTATCAAATTCATAAAGTGTTTTGCTGGTAAAGTCAAGACTAAAAGTGCGCCAAAAGGCATCTCTCATCATGTCTTCATTGATATAAAAATCTGTATATATGCCTGTATAATCAGGTAATGTTCTCCCAGTAATATACGATTTATCATACACTGCTTTAATTTTAATTTCTTGAAACCACCGATCTGGTTGTCCATAACCTAGAGAAGCATAACCGCTATTCATATCTAGTCCTTTTATAATATAGTCTCCAGTTTCATTGAAAACAATATCAAAACCTGACCATGTTGATTGTGGAACAACAAAACGATTAATATTCTTGAATTGGTTGTTGCCAGAATTTTTGTAAACTTCTATCCAAAGCCCACTTTCTCTAGGAATAACATATGGTTCAACACATTGAACTTCGTCATAGCGTCTATAGTTAAAACTAACTTCACCACTCCATGAATTTCCTGATAAATTATTTGTATAATTTCCTGTTGTTTGTAAAAAAACAAGTGATTTGCCAAATTTATTATATTTATCAGCTCTTTCAATTTTAATTATTGATCTATCTAAACCAATGCTGGAAGCATAATATTTATCAGAAAGTCCATATTGAAATCCAGGTTCCCATCCACCAACATTATATTCCCAGAATCCATCATTATCCCACATTGCCGCAAATTTTTCTCTATACCAAAGAGTAACATATCCCATCAAATTTATTGGCTCCCAAGGAAAAACAGTATCATTAAGATCAACTGTTGGCCTCCAATATGGTTTTGGACCATTAAAAAATACACAATTTATTTTTTTACAATTATTAAACTCTCTATTTAAACCTGTAACATCTTTACCTATAAAAACATTTCGTGTCGAGATTGGAAAAAAACCACTAGAGATACTGCCATTTACTCCATCTAAAATTACAACTTCTGTAATTGTTTGTGGTAAAGCTGTGTTTTGAAGTTCGTAACTAGTAACATGATAGCCGTCTACGCTTGGAGGTAAAGTTATTCCCTGTACCGACATCGAACCTCTATAATTAATTATTTTAGCATAATCATTGCTTAAAATATTATATTCCCATTTATTTCCCGAATCTATTGGCATAAAAATTATCTACATAAAAATATTTTTGTCTGCAAAGCTCCATATTCATCAACAAAAGAAAATGATTGTTCAGAATAAAAAACCCCTGTTGAAACAATAAGAAATTGACCACTTACATTTACTGTTGGAATTTTATCAAAATTCTTTTGTCCGCTAATTATCTGATTGCCATTTGTCATTACAAAATCAGCATTTCCACTAACATCAGGAATTCGATAAACTCTATTTGCCGCAATT
>JBIPPG010000305.1:0-3398 GCA_044368545.1 Chitinophagales bacterium
TGTTAAATTAACTAAACCATATTTGAAATATTCAAATCCTATTTATTTTGGAGCAATAGGTGCTTTAAAGTCTACAGGAAATTATGGTCTAGCAAATATTCTGTTTTTAGTAATCCTAATGCCTTTGTGGATGTTTTACTTTTTAGTAAAATCAATTGATTTAATCATAGAAATTAAAAAGAATAAAAAATGGAAACAATAGTAACTCTTTTAAAATTGGTGTATGTTTATTGTACTGATTTCTTAATAAGCATATCTAATATTTTTGGAATTTCTTATTATGAAACTAATTTATTTGTGTTCTGCTTTGTCTACCCTTTTTTATGTGTTTTTCTTCCGATAATATATTATACATTAAAAATAAAAAACAAAAAATATGATTAAAGAACATAATTTCAACAAAGAAAGAACGCAGTTTGGTAAAATGTGTAAGTATTCATGGATAGGATTTAACATATTATTTTTTTTGTATTTAATCTATTTTGTTCTCAAAATAATAAATGGATTTATCAATGGAAGTTATGTGTCTAATGGAGAAATTGACCCATCACTAGGAATTGGAGTTATGATTTCAGTTGTTTTTTTTATTGTTACTTTTTTAATAGGAAATGTTGTTCTAGGAATTATGACTTTTTTAACTAGACCAAAGAAGTAAGTGAATTATCCAAATAATAAAGTTAAATCAGAATCCTTTATTTCAGAGAAAGGCAAGAGAGAAATCAACGAAGACTATTTAATTTATCATCCTAACAAATTTTATGCTGTTCTTGATGGGGTTGGCGGAAAAGGAAACGGTCAAATAGCTTCAAAATTAGTTGCAGAAACTGTTAAAGAATCACTTTTAAAATCAAAATCTATTTCAGAAGCTATTGAGGAATCAGAAAGAGTATTGAGTTCACACAAAAAAAAGAATCCATCTACAGAGTATATGGCAACAACAATTGTTGTAGCTGAAATTTTAGATAAAGGAATATTAGTTTCATGGGCTGGAGACAGTCGAGTATATCAATTTCGTAATGGTGGAATAATTTTCAGAACTAACGACCATACTTGGGTTGCAAAAGAAGTCAAAAAAGGCATTTTAAGCTCCGTGGAGGCACTTTTTCATCCTAGAGCTAATGAGCTTAGAAAATCTATAAAAGATAGCTCAAAACCTGTAAAATTAGAACAGGCATTGATACACGATATTCAACCAAATGATTACTTTTTAATTTGCACAGATGGCATAAATGAAACTTGGATTGATTCAGATTTAGAAGAGCTTTTTTCTAGCTCTAAAACTTCAAATGATATTATTCAAGAATTAAAAAAATGCTGTGAAACATTTTCAGAAGATAATTTCACAGCAATTATATTTAAAATTGAATCAATCTCTCGTTTTTAAAAGACTACTTTTTGCCATACTTTAATTCATTATACCACAATGCATCTCTATGAATTTTATGATACATTTTGGAATCACTTACAGTGTAATGTACATAAGTTTCGTCAATATGTGTTATTCTAGGATTTAATTGAATTTTATCAACATCACAATACAAAAGATTTTTGAAAAGTCTAAAATTTGCATCTCTTTGAAAATCATTTAAACTCGGTTCCGAAAACCAAATGTAATTTCCGCTGGAGACAATTACGCTTTCAAGCCATTTAACTTCATTACATTCAGGATGTGGTTCATTTATAAATTCTGAAACTACTCCTCTAGCTCCTTGTGTTAGTAATTCCTCAATGAATAAGTAATCTTTGTGTAATTCTAATCCATTAACAATAAGAACTTTTTGGGCAAATTCTTCTAGCCGAAAAGGTGGCGAACTCATTTCAGCAGTCATTAAAATATTTCCATTTGTAACTCCTGAAAAATTGTGTTGTGTTGAAAATTTCTCTATACTACCAAATTTCTCAACAACACTTGAAACTTTTATAACAAGAGATGAAAAAACAATTTTTTGAATATCTAGGTCGATGTATGTAATCATAAGTAATTATTAAATTATGCTACTTTTTTATATTTTGTCGAATCACTATTAAACTCGTTTAATTCTCTAACATACTTTTTAAATTTGCTCCAATGCCTTTGAATAGTTGACCGTGAATAAATATCTAAATCAATCAAAGATTTTTGAGTTATTTTTCCTAACTGTTCAAAATCCCAATTTTCTATTATCTCGTAAATTGCAACTTCCGTTACTTTAGTTCTCTTTGCACCTATAATCATACCTGTAATTTTCGATTTTTCTGATTTTGTAAGTTTTTTGTTGGGATTAAAAAGAATTAATCTTTCTTTGTTGTAATACATTTTCAAACTACCTTTTTCACGTTTATTAATGACACTTGTAATCACTGAGTTTATTTCTATTTTTGTTAAATTTGGGGTCATTTTATTATTGAAATAGATACTTTTATTAAATAAGTAATCTCTTCCTAAATGTGGATTGAGTAATGCAAATTGACTTAGTACTCTAAATAAAAAATTATTTCGATTGCCTTTTTCCACCCCATTCCAAGGCATAAAAGGAGCACAAATAGTTACTTTATCTTCAAAATATAAATATTCCTTGTCGTAATTATCTCCAACAAAATATTCGTATGAATTATCAATTCTCTCTTTTATGTTAGCGGAGTTTGTAAAAGCTTCATTTATCACTATACATTTTTCTTTTTTCTTTATAGTATTAGATGAAGCTTTTTTACTATCCTTGCACTCGTAGACCCTTGAATCAGTATTATAATACAGGGAGGGGTCATAGCTCAACACATTCTGCTGTATAGCTTTACGTGCACCATCATCTACTTTAACACCTAGTATCATACCAATGGAGGCATAAACATCTTTGAAGTTTTCTAGGGTTAGGTTATCCACTTTTACTAGAATACCATATCCTGTATTTGACAGAGAACGCCACTTGGCATAAATATAGTCACTATGGGGGATTTCAATGTTATCATCCACATCAATGTAAATTAACCCTGTTGACTTAATAATATTTATATCTTTAGCATACCCTTCAAAAATGAAGTTAAATCTATAAGTTGGTAGAACAGTTTTTTTTATTTCATCATATTTTTGATGACTTTTTCCAAACTCTCTAGCATTTTTTATGTTTAGTAGGTTTTCATCACCATTTTTTATTTTATTTAGTACTTCGTCAACAGTTATTTTACCCAATACTGAGGGTGACATACAATTTTGGAAATAATTTACCCAATACGGATTATTGTTTTTGTCAATGTTCATTTTATTTTTTTTCATCTTTCTTATATTTTTAGACAAAGCGATGCCTACGATGTAAGAAGCACCGCTAAATCTTATGAGTTAATTTTAAATTACTAAATTGGGAACTAGCCTAAAAAGCTAATAAAAAAGCATGAAAAGTCAATACACTTTGAAGCGACAACGA
>JBIPPG010000306.1:0-3397 GCA_044368545.1 Chitinophagales bacterium
TGCGGTGTAATCATTATTTATGGATTCAAATTTTTTCATTTCTATTTCTTCGGCATGAAACGATTTAGTCAATTTGATACCCGATAAATGTTCTTGTGTAAATCCATTGAACTCGCTAATTTTATCTCGGATTTTTTGATTGACAGACTTCACACGTTCTTTGAAAATATAAGTAGCCCAATATAACAACGGTAACGTAACTAAAGACAATAAAGTCAGTTTGACATCGGTATAAAGCATAATTCCTAACACAAAGATAATGGTAAGAAAATCGGAAATTATAGTAAAGAAATTCTCGGAATAGACTTCATTGATGGTTTCGGTATCATTGATGGTTCTTGTAGTAAGCGTCCCGATAGGTGTTTTATCAAAAAATTGCACGTGGATATGCATCAATTTATCAAAAACTCGTTGTCTAATGTCGTGTACGATATTTTGGCTAAACCAAGCAGTTATGTATATAAAAAAATAGCGCAAAAACGACTCTAATGTCAATAATAAAAACAAATAAATAGTATGCGAAAGTAGACTCTGTTTATCTTTTTTTACAATATCATTATCAATGATGTATTGAATAAAAAATGGACGAACAGGCGCTAAAAATGAAATAATAACAGCTAGTACAACTGCCAAAATAAACCATTTTTTGAAGGGTACTATTTCCTTTAAGATTTTTTGATATAATGTAGATTCCATGAGCCTACAAAAGTACTTCATTTAATATAAAGAAAAAATGAAATTATAATTTTAACAAAAAAAGATAAACTACAATAGGTTTTATGTTTCTTTTTCAGATAAAAATGGATACGTGATATCTACTAAATGAAGCCCATTGGAAGGCGCTAGTTGTATGTATTTCATATCGGTTTGAGTCTCCATTGCATGTACAAATTCCTCAAAAGATAACTTGTCTCTTCCCACCAAAAGCATCGTCCCTACTATACGGCGAACCATATTGTGTAAAAAACGATTGGCACTGACTTCATATCGCCATTCTGTATCGGATAATTGTATCAATTCGGATGTAAATAAGGTGCATTTGGTTTTTTTATGCTCTTTATCCAACTTAATTAAAGGCAAAAATTCATTGAAATCCAACAACTTAGCTGCCACTTTCTGCATCAATTCATAATTAAGTTCATGATACAAATATTCATAACTATACAATCTTTTGAATGGATTTTTGCTTACGTGTATAAAATAATGATATTTTCTAGCCGTAGCGTCAAATCGAGCATGCGCTTCTTTTGGCACTTCAAATATTTCTTTGATAGCAATACTTCGCGGCAACAATGTATTCATTTTCATCAACAATTTTTCGGGCAAATCAAATGGATAATCCCAATGTGCATAAAAATCATCGGCATGAACGCCAGTATCGGTTCGTCCACATCCAAGAATTTTTTGTGGCGATTTGCAGAGCAAAGTCAATACTTTTTCAATGGACTCTTGTACGCTTTCATTATTTTTTTGGAATTGCCACCCACAAAAATTGGTGCCGTCATACGAAAGTCTCAAAAAATAGCGTCTATATTGAATTTCCTCCATTTTATGGGACAATTACTTTCAATTTTTTTGCCAAGACTTTGATAGAAATATCTTCATTGGTTCTTTTTGGATCGCCATCTATCTGATAATTTATCTTTTCTTTGTCATTATAGATATAAATTTCATCAATGGTATGATAATGCATTTCTTTGACCCAATTGGGTTTTTTGATCAAAATACAAAATGAAATATAAGGCATTTTCCAAATTGGAAATTTCTCCAAATATACTAAATCTAATTTTCCATCAAAAGCACTCGCCCAAGGAATGAGTCCTACATTGTAGCCAAAAAGATTGGAATTAAAGACGTTGAACAGTATCGTTTTGACCGTATATTCTTTTCCTTCCACGGCATATCTAATTTTTCGAGTTTTGAGATTAAACAAATGACGCATCGTAAGCCATGTGTACACAAATAAGTTTCTTTTTTTCTTTACTTTGAAATCTTTCGCAATTTTAGCATCCAATCCATAGCCAAAATTACTGAAAAAATAATCATTATTCAGCTTTGCTACATCTATTTCTAAGGTTTTCATCTTATTGATAGCCGCAAAAGCTGCATCAATATCACGAGGCACATATCCTAGGTGTGTAGCCAATCCATTGCCACTTCCAATGGGTACGATACCAAGCATTGTAGGTTTGTCAATAATTTTTTGACCTATTTCAAGAAGTGTTCCGTCGCCTCCTACCGATACGATTACTTCATAATTCTTTTCAAACAAAGCATCGTATTCCTCCGAAGCGGTATTATGGTCAATATAAAATATATCATAATCAAAGGTTTCGGTATCCAAATTGAGTTCTATAATTTTCTTAATATTATATTGAAGAACCGTTCCCGATAAATTATTGACAACAAATAAAATCTTTTTCACGTGCAGGGTAATTTTATGACACTCTATATATGAATTAAAACACGGCAAAGATAATTTTTTTAAACTGAAACCCTTTGAATTTTGATTTTTTTTGTTCAAAAATCATTACCTTTGCAATATAAAATTATTTTAGAATGAGTACAACCGCACAAAAAATAGTAGATTCTGCTCAAGATTTCTTGCCTCTAAATGGTACGGATCATATTGAGTTCTACGTAGGCAATGCAAAACAATCGGCTTATTATTATCAAGCAGCTTTTGGATTTGAATTAATAGCGTATTCTGGACCAGAAACAGGTGTGAGAGATAGAGCTTCTTATGTTTTGAAACAAGACAAAATTGTTTTGGTACTAACTACAAGCTTGGAGCCTAATAGCGAAATTTCAGAATTTGTAAAATTGCATGGCGATGGTGTAAAATCCCTTTCATTATGGGTAGATGATGCTACAAAAAGCTATGAAGAAACTACCAAACGTGGTGCGGTAAGCGTATTTCCTCCAAAGAAACTGACTGATGAACACGGGGAAGTAGTGGTATCTGCTATTAAAACGTATGGCGATACGATACATACATTTGTAGAAAGAAAAAATTATAAAGGTGCTTTTTTACCAGGATTTCAACCTGCAAAAAGTCTATTCAAAATAGAACCAATTGGACTAAAATATGTAGACCATTGTGTGGGAAATGTGGAGTTAGGCAAAATGAATGACTGGGTAGATTTCTATGAAAATGTAATGGGATTTGGATTATTGCTTACATTTGACGACAAAGATATTTCTACAGAGTACACTGCGCTAATGAGCAAGGTAGTGAGCAATGGCAATGGATATATCAAATTCCCTATCAATGAACCTGCTGAAGGAAAGAAAAAATCACAAATAGAAGAATATATTGATTTCTATAAAGGAGCGGGATGCCAACATATAGCTATTGCTACTGACGATATTATTCATACCGTTGGAGAATTGAGAA
>JBIPPG010000307.1:0-3396 GCA_044368545.1 Chitinophagales bacterium
GTCGATACTTAATAATATCTTTTAAGAAGTAAAGCAGTATCTTTTGAAACAATTTCTCTAACTTGAAGAAATACAATAACTTCACCGAAATAAATACAAACTCAAAGCCAAGCTTGAAGATCGAATAGGATAAAGATTTATTAGAATTGGACAATATCTAGAACGAATTTAAGAATGCAAATTTAATTTTTTTGAATTAGTTTTGCATTAAAATTAGTGAAATATGGATTATGAATTAATGGAAGAGCGTTCAAAATCGAACTGGTGGCAACGTTTGAAGAAAAACATTAATACAGAAACGTCTCAAAAACTGGAAACTCCAGATGGCATTTGGTTCAAATGTCCTAAGTGTAGACATACCGAAGTAGCAAAGGATTTTGAAGAAAATCTTTTTGTATGTAAAAAGTGCGAATACCATAGTCGTATTTCTTCCAGAGAATATTTCAAATTGCTTTTTGACGATAATAAATTTGATTTATTATTTGAAAATATTGTTCCTACTGATAAATTAGAGTTTGTAGACGAAAGTCCTTATCCCGATAAAATAGCGAAAGCAAAGAAAAAAACAGGTTTGTCCGAAGCCATAGCCGTAGGACAAGGATTGATCAATGGCGAAAAATTGATTATAGCTTGTATGGATTTTTCATTTATAGGCGGTTCTATGGGTTCGGTAGTAGGAGAACGTATTGCAAGAGGCATAGACAAAGCAATCGAAACCAAAGCGGCTTTTATGATTATCTCCAAATCGGGCGGTGCACGTATGATGGAAAGTGCTTTTTCATTGATGCAAATGGCTAAAACATCTGCTAAATTGACACAATTGGCGGCGGCTAAGCTTCCTTATATTTCTTTGATGACGGATCCAACAACGGGTGGCGTATCGGCTTCGTATGCAATGCTGGGTGATATAAATATTGCAGAACCAAAAGCTTTGATAGGATTTGCGGGACCAAGAGTAGTAAAAGAAACTATTAAAAAAGAGCTTCCAGATGGATTCCAAACAGCAGAATCTGTAATGGAAAATGGCTTTTTGGACTTTATTGTGCATCGTAGAGATTTGAAAGACAAATTAACGCTAGCGATTCAGTTTTTTATGAAGTAATTTAATTCATTTTTAATTATTCTATTTTTTTTCATTATTTTTGTTCAAATAAAATTGATACGAAAATGATAAAAAACCATACAATTCTAGAAATTTTAAGTACTACAACTTTAGACTTAAATTCTACACAAAACAAACTTTCTATTCCTATAATCAATAGGATATATAAAAAAAATGAAATATGGATTAAAGTTTGATGCTATTAAAGTCTATAACAATTTGATAATAGATGGACATCATCGTTATATTAGTTCAGTTTTAGCTAATATTGAATTGGAAAGAGTAACTTCATCAAAAACAATTGCTACCATTGAATATAATTGGGCAGATGTCGAATTTGTATCAGAAGAATGGGATACAAAAGAAAAAATTAATCGATTAAATGAACAAGATGCCTTGTTTAATAACTTGACATTAGAAAAAATTATTGAAATAACGAAATAAATTACTATTTTTGCATATATGTTTATACTACTTGATATTGATGGAGTTATGATAGATGCTAGTCCATGGAAGCGTCCAGAAATTCTAGAGGACAATTTTATGAAATTCAATTCAAAATCTACAGCCGCACTTTCAAAAATAATGGATGCTACACAAGCTGAAATAATACTTACAACATCTCATAAAGATAGTTTTAATCTAACACAATGGAAATCAATTTTTAAAAAACGAAATATCCCAATAACTTCTATAAAAAAACTACCAAAAAACACAGAAAATCTTAATAGAAAAGATGAAATTTTGAATTGGTATTTTACAAATAAAATCGAGGATAACTTTATAATTATAGACGATGATAAGTCTCTAAATCTATTACCCGAATTTTTAAAAGAAAAACTTATTTTAACAAGTGCAACGGTTGGACTGACTAATTATCTTGCAGATATTGCAATTGAAAATTTAAATAAACAAGAATCGGTTTCTAAAATGAATGAAATATTAATTTAATAGATTTTTTTCATTATTTTTGTTCAAATAAAATTGATACGAAAATGAATAAACAATTGCTTTTATTTTTATTACTTTGCTTTCTCATCCCTTATTATAGCGTTTCGCAAATTGTAAGTACCAATACATTAGAAGAAGCCTTTAAAAAAGCAAAGAAGGAAAACAAAATGGTTTTTGTAGAATTTTACAATTCGGATTGTTCGCATTGTCAAGAGCTAGAACCTTTTTTCAAAGACATAGAATTAGGGAAAATTTATAATAAGCATTTTGTAACCTACAAAATGAATACGAAAAATTTCAAAGATGATGATAAAGGATTTATGCAAATCTACAATCTATATATAGAGAGTATTCCTTACTTTTTCTTCTTTGACAAGGATATGAATTTTGTATATTATTCCAAACCTTCACCGACCTTTGACAATTTGAAAGAGATAGCTACAAAAGCCTTGGATAGTCAGGTTCGTTTTTCCTATTTGGAGCAAAAATATAAAAGTGGCGATAGAAATCTAAATCGATTATACACCTATTCGCAATGGTTGAAAATCTTGCGAAAAGACAGTTTGTTGGATCAAATATCCGATGAATTATTCACGAAATTTCCAAAAGAAAAATTACCTGATAATAAAAGTTATTTGCTGCTAAAACATTGCGTTTATAAATTTGACAATGGGTTTTTCACCTATTGGTACAATCATATAGACTCTGTAGAGCCCAATAAAATGAATGTAAGTAAATCCGATCTATTGAATACATTGAGTCGAATTGCTTACAAGAGTTTGGATCTTGAAAAAAAGAAAAACTACAATCGAGCTCAGATAGCTAGATTAAAGGAAATTTTGATAAAGCTTCAAATCAATCCCGATCCTTGGGTCTATTTTTGGGAAGAGGATTTGAAAATTTCAATAAAAGAAAACCAAATGGAAGAGGCATTTCAATATGCTCAAAAGATTTTAGAACGCGAAAATTACTCACCTCAATCTACCGCCTACTATATTGAACGTTTTATAGATTTATTTCCCAAAACCTGTAAACATGAAGTGATAAATTCTTGGTTTGAAAAATTAGAAAAAAACAAAAAATTGGATGTAGATCAAAATACCATCAATCGATTGAAGGATTTGTATTCCAAAAAGTTTTTGAAATAGGGCTTACTGTTTAACGTGTATAATCTACAAATCGACTTGTTTTATACCGTTCATACAATCAATATAGTCCAATCTTCGTTTTTCTCGATTATACTATTTGTTTGTTATGACGGCATTTACCAAACTAAACTTACAAAAAAGTTTGGACCATTTTATAAGTAAGTTTGGTATTATATCAAATTCAAGGAAATAAGT
>JBIPPG010000308.1:0-3393 GCA_044368545.1 Chitinophagales bacterium
GGCCGCCATCAAAAAGGTTTCAAGATTTTGAGTTAATTTGCCAAAATTATCAGGGAGCGATGAAATGGTATTGATACTCAAATCCAGATGTTTTAAGCCTTCCAGTTTTGTCAATACTATTGGGAATTGAGCAAATTTATTCCAACTAAGGTCTAGATACTCCAGTTTTTGTAGATTTTCAAATGAAGCCGGTAATTCTGAAAGCGAACAAAGAGACATTTGCATACGTCTCAATTTTTTGCAATTTCCAATTGAAGCAGGAATCGTTTGTAGCTCCATACGCTCTTTGTTGAAAAAATCGGAACCTAAATAGAGCTCCTCCAGCTGTGCACAATCACCTATACTCGAGTGGATTTTCTTAATTGGATTGTTGAACAAATCCAAAACTTTTATTTGAGTCAATGCCCCAATAGTTGAAGGGATTTCACTAATGCCACTATTATTTAAAAATAATTTTTCAAGGTTTGAAATTTTGCTAATTTGAACCAATGAAGTTGTAGCATTGAGCGATTTATTGGAAGATAAGTCCAGTATTTTTAAGGCTTTTAGTTTTTCTACGTCTTCGGGAATTTCTGTAATTAAATTATGAGATAGATTGAGCGATTCTAGCGTTTTCATAGAACCAATTGTTGAAGGTATGCTTTGCAATCTACTTCCTGAAAAATTTAAAATTTTTAAGGTTTTAATTTTGCTCAAAACGCTAAATGCCGTATTTTCATCCAAATAAATATTATTCCTTAAGTTAATCTCTTCCAATTGAGAGCAAAATGCCATACTGTCGGGCAGGGCATTGAGTTTATTGCCTTCTAAATTGAGTTTTTTGAGTGATTTAAGTTTGTAAATATTTTCGGGCAATCGTGCTTTGTCTGAATGTTCAAGGCTAATTTCGGTTAAATTGGGCAAATCTTTGATTTTTTCAAATAAATCTTGAAGATGAACCGCTCGGCATCTACGCAATGTTAATTTCTCTAGATTCTTGTATTTTTTGATGCTTTCGGGAAATACCGATAGTGTAGATGCTTGAATATAAAGGTGGCGCATCGTATCGGCTTTCGATTCATTTTCTTTCAAAAATTCATAGGTCGCATTGAGCTGTGCCGAATCTTGTTTGCGCTGATAATCCTTTAATTGTTTGAAATAGTCGTCTATACTAAAATTTTTAATAGCTTCCTGAGTCGCTTTACTAATGCTGTCGAGGTATTTTTCGGCTTGAATTTCGGCGGGAGTTTTGTCTGCCAAGCCTTTGTTTCGTTGTGCGTTTACACTTGAAATTGCAATAAAAAATGTCAAAAATAAGGCTAGGAAAAATTTCATGATATGATTTTCTAAAATATGAGGACAAAATTAAATAAAAAAAAACAATTAAATTACCCTGATTTATCCTCTTGTAAATACATACTTTGATGCGTTACTCAATTGAGAATTAAACTTGTAATTTTCGTAGTCAAAAGCTTGTAAATGTTCGGGATTTTCTATTTTCATATCAATCACAAATCGAGTCATAAGGCCTCTCGCTTTTTTGGAAAAGAATGAAATGTTTTTGTAGTCGTTGTCTTTTTTTTCCAAAAACTCACATTGAATTATGGGTTTTTTGATTTTTTTTGAATCAATGGCTGAGAAATATTCAATGGATGCAAGATTGATTAGCGCTTGATGATTGTGCTCTTCGAGGGTTTTATTGACTTCTTTGCTCACTTTTTCTTTCCAAAAGGTATATAAATTTGAACTTTTGCCAAAGGCTAATTTCGTGCCCATTTCCAATCGATAAGGTTTGATTAAATCCAAGGGCTTTAGTAGACCGTATAAGCCTGAGAGAATACGCACCTGATTTTGAGCAAATTCTATTTGGTTTTTATCCAACGAAAAAGCGTCCAATCCTGTATATACATCGCCGTCAAAGGTAAATAGAGCAGGCCTTTGTATCGTTTGTTCATTTTCAAATTCTTGAAAACGGGTGTAATTAAGCTCGGCAAGTTTTGGGCTTAATCCAAAAATGCGTTCAATGTCTTTTTGTTTTAGTTTTTTAAGCGTTTTGATAAGTGTATGAGGTTCTTTATCAAATACAGGCATTGAAGCTAGATTTGCAGGAAAAGGTTTTTCCAATTCAAGCGATTTTGCAGGAGATATAACTAAAAGCATTTTTTTTTCTTTTATTTTTAAAAAAAATTATAGTTTTACAAAATTAATAAATAAATACAATTTTGGATATGATAAAAGTGCAAGTAGGTCAAAATGATGCAAAAGAATATAGTGCAGACGCTATTTCGAATTTGACAAAACAATTGGATATAAAGGAATTTAGCGAAGGCAATTTTTCTATTATCAAAGGAGCCGAAAGCCACGAAATTCGTATTCAAAGCATAGATAAAGAGAAGAAAATCGTATATGTCAATATCAATGGAAAAGCTACTTCTTTTTCTATCAAAGATAAAATGGATTTGTTATTGGAAAAACTAGGGTTTGATACCACCAAGTCCACAAAAATGAATCAATTAAAAGCGCCAATGCCGGGATTGGTGATAGAATATTTTGTAAAAGAAGGCGAAGAGGTAGTAGCGGGAGATAAGTTGATGATTTTGGAAGCTATGAAAATGGAAAATGTAATCAAAGCTACAGGTGAAGGAAAAATTAAAAAATTAGTAGTTTCTAAGGGAAATACAGTAGAGAAAAATCAATTGTTGATAGAATTTGAATAATTCCTTTGATGCGAAAAATAGCCCTTATCTGCAATGTGCAGACAGGTTTGAATAGCAAAAAAAGACTTGCGCTGGAATTTGCAACCTCTTATTTGAAACAAAATGAGATAGCGTCTCATTCAATACATACCTTTGATTTAGAAGAACTTCAAATAAAATTATATGAAGCTTTAAGGCAGGGATTCAAAGAGTTTTTGGTACTAGGAGGCGATGGATCCTTGCATCATTTAGTCAATATATTGATGAAGCAGGAATTGGTTCCGTTTTATGATATTTCAGTGGGTGTTTTACCTTGTGGTACAGGAAATGATTGGTTGCGAACGTATTATGATAAAAATGTGACAGAATCTGTTTTAAAATCTGTCGTAGAAAACAAAACAAAGAAACAAGATATAGGGAAAATTATCAAAAATCAATCGGAAATAATTTACTTTGTGAATATTGCAGGTGTTGGATTTAATGGTTTTTTGATGCAATATATAGATAAGTTCAAAAAAATAGGCGATTGGGCATATTATGTAGCTATATTTTATACGTTCTGGCATTTTCGAGCCGTGTCATTATGTGTTGAAAATCATTTAAAAAAGAGATGTTTAGAGGCATTCATGATATCTATTGGTATCTGTAAGTATGCCGGAGGCAATATGAAATTGTGCCCTGATGCCGTTCCTAATGATGGATTGTTTGATATCAATAT
>JBIPPG010000048.1:0-11662 GCA_044368545.1 Chitinophagales bacterium
GCATAAAATGTGCGACAATTGCCGAAATCCAAAGGAACAAAAGGACATTACACAAGATATGGTGCTTGCGCTAGAAACCATTAATGCATGTGATGAAGCACATTATATTCACCATATTTCCAAGATATTGACAGGAATAAAATCCGATGCCATTACTTCATACAAGCATCATTTGCTCCCTCAATTTGGAGCGGGAAAAGAGAAAGAAGAATTGTACTGGACATCGGTTCTTAGAAATGCCATCATTCAAAATCTAATCTACCGAGAAATAGAAGAATACGGTACGCTCAAAATGAATCCAAAAGGATATGAGTATATTGAAAAACCCTATCAAATCAAAATAGCTCTCAACCATGATTATGAAAATGAAAGTGGAGTAATCCTTGCATCGAGCAATCATTCGGCACTTGATAAGGCATTATTCCAGATTTTGAAGGATTTGAGAAAAACTGAGGCTAAAAAACAAAATTTGCCGCCTTATGTTTTGATTCAAGATCCATCTTTGGAAGAAATGTGTCTCAAATATCCAATTACGTTGGACGAATTTGCAGATATTACAGGAATTACCAAAGCAAAAGTTCAAAAATTTGGCGAATTATTTGTAACCGAAATAGCCAAACACGTAGAGCTAAACAATATCGAACGACCAATGGATTATACCATCCGAACGGTTGTAAATAAAAGTAGCGATAAGGTAAAAATCATCAAAAGTATTGACAAAAAAATATCATTGGATATTCTTTCGGATGAGTTACAATATACTTTTGAAGAGTTGGTAGACGAGCTTGAAAGCATTGTGATGAATGGCACTAAAGTAGATATCAATTATTATTTGAATGATATAATGGACGGCGAACTCCTTGAAGAAATGTTTGAATGGTTCAAAGGAAATGAAATGGGCGATATTGAAGAATGCTACAAAGCCTTTGTAGACGATGATTTGCCAAAAGACGACATTCGACTTGTAAAACTACAATTTATTAGTAATTATATTAAATAAATCTAAACAAAAAAAACTAAAAATCAGTCATGAATTTTCAAGCCTTATTTGCGCCCGAAGCATTAATTGCAATTTTAACCCTTACTTTTTTAGAAATCATTTTGGGAATTGACAATATTGTTTTTATTTCAATTATCACAGGCAAATTATCTTCCAAAGATCGTCCTAAAGCCCGAAATATTGGGTTAGGATTGGCGTTATTATTCCGTATTATGATGCTTTTTGGACTTTCATTTATCCTTTCTCTCAATCAACCATTTTTCAGCACACACAATGATTTGTTTTCTTTTGGCGTTTCGGGACAGAGTATTATAGTACTTTTGGGTGGACTATTCCTACTATATAAAAGTGTAAGCGAAATTCACGAAAAATTAGAGGGCGAAACAGAAGGAGAATCTAGAGAATCCAAAGGTGGTGTATCCAAAGCTATTATTCAAATAGCACTTTTGAACCTTGTATTTTCATTCGACAGTATTCTTACGGCTATTGGATTGGTGAGCTTAAAAGAAGCACCCGAAGGATTTGGATATGCTACAGGTATGGAAATTATGATAGTATCTGTAATTATTTCTGTCATCATTATGATGGCATTTGCAGGGCCTGTGAGCGATTTTGTGAATAAAAATCCTACCATTCAAATATTAGGTTTATCATTTTTGATCTTAATTGGCGTTATGTTATTGGCAGAAGCTTCTCACATGTCGCATCTTAAATTTATGAACGGCTTAGAAGTGAATTCTATTCCAAAAGGATATTTGTATTTTGCTATTATGTTCTCATTATTTATAGAATTTTTGAATATAAAAATGCGCAAAGGCAAAAACCCTGTAAAACTCCATGATAGTAAAATTATGGATAAAGAATTGAAATAAAAAAACTCGAAAATAATATAGAAAAAATGAATATGAAATTCAAAAAATATGTACTCGTTTCCTTAATAGGAATTAGCTCTTTGTTCTACATATCGGCTACAACAGGCCAAGTAGACTATTTTGAAGTGTCCAAAAATATTGATATTTTTGTATCGCTCTTCAAAGAATTGAACGTGTTTTATGTAGATAAAATTGACCCTAGCACCGTTATCCGAAAAGGAATTGACGCGATGTTAGAGAGTTTGGATCCTTATACCGAATTCTATTCTGAAGCCGAAACAGAAGATTTTAGAGCCGAAACTACAGGAAAGTATGGAGGGGTAGGAAGTGTTATTTCACAAAGAGGCGAATTTGTATACATTGAAGATCCTTATGAAGAAATGCCTGCATACAAAGCTGGGCTCCGTATTGGTGATAAAATTACTGAAATTGATGGAAAATCGATGAAAAGTAAAGCGACCTCTGATATAAGTAAATTGCTCAAAGGAACTGCGGGCACTAAAGTAAAAGTTACCATTATGCGTATGCAAGCTGATGGAACCGAGAAAAAGATGGATTTTGAGATTTTGAGACAAGAAATCAAGCTTAAAAGTATTCCTTATGCAGGTATGGCATCGCCCAATATTGGTTATATTACTTTAAATAGTTTTACGGATAATGCGGGAAATGAAGTGCGTGAAGAATTAAAAAAATTGAAAAAAGACCATAATTTAGAAGGAATTATTTTGGATTTGAGGAGCAATCCAGGAGGATTATTGCACGAAGCGGTGAATTTAAGTAATGTATTTTTGGATCAAGATATCGAAATTGTAAGTACAAAAGGGAAAATTGCTGAGTGGAATAAAACCTATAGAACACAACAACGTGCCGAAGACAACAAAATCCCTTTGGTGATTCTTACCAATGGTGCTTCGGCTTCAGCTTCGGAGATTGTATCGGGCGCTATACAAGACTATGACAGAGGTGTGATTGTAGGTGGCAAAACGTTTGGAAAAGGTTTGGTGCAGCAGACGCGTCCACTTCCATACAATACACAATTGAAAGTGACCACTTCTAAATATTACATTCCATCGGGAAGATGTATTCAAGCTATAAATTATGCTGAGAAAAATCCAGATGGTAGTGTTAAGAAAATACCCGATTCATTAAAAGTAGCATTCAAAACAAAAGGTGGCCGTGTGGTATATGATGGCGGTGGCATTGATCCCGATATTAAAACCAAAAAAGAATATTACCACGATATTACAGTAGCATTAATTACCAAAGGCTTGATTGCTGAATTTGCCAATGACTATGTACTCAAAAATCCAAAACCTGCCAATGCAACTCAATATAATTTCACCGATGCAGACTTTGATAAATTTTCAAAATTCATACAAAGCAAAAAATTTGAGTACGATTCGGATTTGGAAAAACCGCTAAAAGCATTGAAAACAAAAGCAGAAGATGAAAAAAGCTTTGAGATTTTGAAATCCCAATTTGAGGCATTGAGCCAAAAAATCAAAGAATCAAAAAATCAACAATTGCAATTGAACAAAAAAGATATTACCGATTTGATTGAAGGTGAAATTATTAGAAGATATTATAGCCGAAGAGACCAAATAGAAAGAGGTTTTACGCACGACGAAGATATCAAAGAAGCTATCAAATTGATAAAAACACCTGCAGAGTATCAAAAATTATTGAAAAAATTATAAAAATGCATCAACCCAAAACAGCCTTGGATTTGCAGATTAGTGCAAGTTTGAAAGAGAAATTGTATCAAAACAGCATTGTCAAAAGCTATAAAGCGGGCGATGTAATAATGAATGAAAATTCTCGTATCAATGCTATTCCTATCATTGCTAAAGGGGTTTTGTCTATTTTTAGAACCGAAGAAGACGGCAGAGAAATATTGCTATACTATATACAAGCAGGCGAAAGTTGTGTAATGTCATTTCTAGGAGGCCTTCACAATGAAAACTGTAGAATCAAAGCCAGTGTAGAAGAAGACGCCGAAATTCTGTTCTTGCCTATTGATAAGTTTTCGCTTTTTATGAAAGAATATCCTCAGTGGCTTGAATATATTTTTCAATTGTATCACAAACGTTTTGAAGAATTACTCGAAATCATTGATGCTATTTCGTTCAAAAAAGTAGATGAACGACTCTGGATGCTTCTCAATAAAAAAAGGGAAGTTTCGGGAAAAATGATATTGAATGTATCGCACGAACAATTGGCAAATGAATTGGGAACTGCACGTGTGGTAGTGTCTAGGCTTCTAAAACAATTGGAAGAAGACGGCAAATTGAAATTGGGTAGAAACAAAATTACATTGCGATAAATATGTCCTTGTCTAGCCTCAAAAAAGAATTGCTGCATTTTGATCAAAAAGCACTTGAAACCATCATACTAGATTTATACTCAAAGAGCAAAGAAAACAAAGACTATTTGGAGTATTTTTTGAATCCCGACGAAGAAAAATTATTAGACAAATATAAAACCAAAGTATCGGACTATATCTATCCCAAAAGAGGCTATAAATCCAAAATAGCCAAAGCAAAAGCAGTTTTAAGAGAATTTTCGAAATGGTATCCCAATCCCGAAATGGAAGCAGAACTTCAAATGACGTATATTTTGAGAGGAATCGCTTTTGGTAAAGAAGTATATATGACAGCAGCGTTGGATGATTCCTTGCATAAAATGACCCTATCTTTTTTTGAATTTATAAAAAAACATCAACTTGAAAATCAGTTTATGGATAGGATAGAAAACAATGCTTATTTATCAAAAAGATGGGAAAATATCAAAAACAATGTTGAAGAATAGTTTGTCTTTTTTTGTAGCTTTAAATTTTGTATTATTTGGGCTACCTTTTTTTGATTCTTGCAAAAATCATACAGAATCTGTTGCACCTATACAATTTGATCAAAACTCAAATGACACAATAATTGAAAACTCAAATAATTCAATTACTGAAATTGACACTAGTGAATCATTCTATGAATTCACCTATGATTTTATAGAATCTTTCGATGAGGATTCTATAAATTTGATAGGAGTAATGGTAGTTTTATTTATTATCATTATGGGAATAGGGTTGATTATGCTATTATTAATATTCCGCAATAAGTACCAATACATTTTTAAGTTATCTGCATTAATGTTTATAATCAATTTGACAAATTTCATTTTGGTACATTATTTACTATTATTGATTTTAAATCCAAAATATGGATTTTATTTGTTATTCATAAATATTTCCATAATTTTTGTGCTATCTTATTTTTATACGAGTAAAAATAACAAATTAGATTAACAGAAAAAGAACTAACAACTTCTAAAATGAATGAATTGTAAAAAACATTTTTTTAGTGGGAAAAATTGAAAATTATATGAGCAAAAACAAAAAAATTGAAGTAAAAGGAACTGAAATAACAATTGTAAAAGATAGTAAGGGCGATTTTATATCTCTAACCGATATGATCAAAGCTAAAGATGGAGATTTTTTCATTTCAGATTGGCTTAGGAATCGCAATACCGTTGAGTTTTTAGGTATTTGGGAGTCGGTTTATAATCCCGATTTTAATTATGGCGAATTTGCCATAATTAAAAGTCAAGCCGGATTAAATAGTTATAAAATAAGCGTAAAAGAATGGGTAGAAAAAACCAACGCAATAGGGATAAGAGCTACTTCTGGCAGGTATGGTGGTACTTATGCCCATAGTGATATTGCTTTTGAATTTGGGATGTGGATCAGTGCCGAATTTAAAATATACCTCATCAAAGAATTTCAAAGACTAAAAAACGAAGAATCTAACAGATTAAAACTAGAATGGAACTATCAACGCTACCTTTCTAAGGTCAATTACCTCATTCATACCGATGCCATAAAAGAAAATTTAATACCTGCAGCAATTGACAAAAGTCAATCTGCAATGATTTATGCCAATGAAGCCGACGTGCTCAATGTGGCACTTTTTGGGAAAACAGCCAAACAATGGCGAGACGATACCCCCAACGAAAAAGGAAATGTACGTGATACTGCAACTATAGAACAATTGGTAGTGCTGTCCAATATGGAAAGTACCAATGCCCTACTCATTCATCAAGGAATACCACAAAACGAACGTCTGTTGCATCTCAATAAAATGGCCATTACACAAATGAAATCTCTGCTGCAACATAATAATTATGCGTTAAAATAGGAAATGGAGTATGTACTTTAGTAAATCGTTTAAATAAAATTTAAAAATAGACTTTATTTTAAACAAATAATATATATTTTTGTAGAAATCCTAATTATGCAAACTGATAAAATTGATAATTTAAAAAATCTAGTTGAAGAACCACAATTAGACATATTGTTTTATCCAAAAGCAAAAAACCAAAGTACAATAACTAGTAATAATGAAACTTTAAATGTACTTTCTCTTTTTTCTGGTTGTGGGGGTATGGATTTAGGGTTTGAAGGAGGTTTTAAGGTACTGGAAGAATCCATAAATGAAAAATTAACCCCTCATTTCATTGAAAAAAAATTTAATAATGGGTTTGTTTTATTAAGTAAAACTAGATTCAAAACAGTATTTGCTAATGATATATTAGCTGATGCAAGAAATGCTTGGATAAATTATTTCTCAAAAAGAGATAACCAAGCTAACAATTTTTTCAAAGATAGTATAGTCGACCTAGTAAAATTATATCACAATGGAATAAATGTATTCCCAGATGAGGTAGATATAGTAACAGGAGGGTTTCCTTGTCAAGATTTTAGTGTAGCTGGTAAAAGAAATGGTTTTAATTCGCATAAGAATCATAAGGGAGAATTTATTAATAAAAATTCAGCTTCAGTTGAAACTCGTGGACAACTATATATGTGGATGAAAGAGGTAATAGAAATAACACAGCCTAAAATTTTTATAGCTGAAAACGTAAAAGGACTAGTAAATCTTGGAGATGTTAAGTCAATTATCCAAAATGATTTTTCTTCTGCTAATGGAAATGGATATATCGTTCTAGCCCCTCAAGTTCTTCATTCTGCAGATTATGGAGTACCCCAATCAAGGGAAAGAGTAATTTTTATCGGAATAAAAAAGTCTGAGTTAAAAAAAACTGCATTGTTTGAATTGGAAAAAGAATTTATATCTGAAAAATTTAATCCATATCCAAAACCAACTCATTCATATACTTTAAAAGAAAAAGGATTAAAACCTTTTGTTCAATTAAAAGATATTTTCAAACATTTGGAAGAACCTGAGAATACAAATGATTTATCGCAAAAATGTTTTTCAAAAGCAAAATTTATGGGTAAACATTGTCAAGGACAAACTGAAATCAAATTAAATGGTATTTCACCCACAATACGTTCAGAACATCATGGAAACATTGAATTCAGGAGACTTTCAAAAGAAAATGGTGGTCAATTGGATTTTGAATTAGAAAAAGGGTTAAAGGAAAGAAGATTAACAGTAAGAGAATGTGCTTTAATACAAACTTTTCCTCCAAATTATGAATTTGTGATTGAATCCAATAATGGTAGAAAAGGTTCATATTTGGTTAGTCCATCACAAGCCTATAAAATAATTGGTAATGCCGTACCTCCACTATTAGCATACAATATTGCAAAAAGAATAGAAGAGGTTTGGAATTTATACTTCAAACAATAACTATGATAATTTCAGCAAACTCAGATCCAAATAGAAAAGAATTTGATATATTATTAAATTCAACCGTTAACGAATTAAATAATCATGCTAATAAGTCTGCTAAAAAAATTGAAACTCTTACAGGCAAAAATCTAGAACCATATGTAAAGGATTTGATGCATGAATTATCTATTGGGACTCCATTTGAAAATTCAATTGAGTTGATTGGTGGACAAAAATTCCCAGATATTATTGCAAAAAAATATTATGGAATAGAAGTTAAAACTACAACTCAAAACCATTGGAAAACCACGGGTAATAGTGTTTTAGAAAGCACAAGAGTTGAAGATGTTGAACGTATTTATATGTTGTTTGCAAAATTGGCTAATCCAATTGAATTTCGATGTCGTCCTTATGAAGATGTTTTATCGGAAGTAGTAGTAACTCACTCTCCTCGTTATTTAATAGATATGAATCTAGAGCAAGGTAAAACTATATTCGATAAAATCGATATGCCTTATAACACTTTGCGTAAAAAAGAAAATCCTATAAAACCAATTGTTGATTATTATAAAAGAAAACTTAAACCTGGAGAGGAGTTATGGTGGATGGATATTGACAATAATAATAGTAAAGCAAGTAATATCGTAATTAGAATTTGGAATAATTTAACTCCAAATGAAAAACAAATATTAAAAAACAAAGCTATGGTATATTTCCCAGAGCTATTTGGCAATAGTAATGATAAATTTGGAAGATTAGCAATTTGGTTGACGACAAGAGAAGCCGTTGTATGTCCAAATGTAAGAGATTTATTTACCGCTGGAGGAAAAAATGATTTTAATATAAATAATGTTGTCTATCAAAAAGTCCCTCGAATATTTTTAAACTTATTTAATAATATTTCAATGGTCAAAGATTTTATTATAAATACATCTGAATTTGAACTTTCAGAATATTGGGGAACTCAAACATCCGAAAAAACAAAATTGTTTGATTGGATTGATATAATAGAAAAACAATCAAAAAAAATCCAAGATGCTAAACATTTAAATATTAAAAAGATTTTAACTAAATTAGTATTTGAATAACTTATACCAATCTTACTTATAAAATAGTCCAAACTATTTTGTAAGTTTAGAGTAGTATATACCGTCATAACAAGCAAATAGTACAATTAAAATTGGACTATATTGATTGTATGTACGGTATTAATTTTCAAACATTTAAAAACCCATTCTTTATAATGAACATATCTCTAGCCCAGATAGCAACGGCATAGCGCATACTGGAGCGCCGATAGGGCCCGCAGGCGGATGCTGGAACGAAGTGGAAGCACACGCACTGCCTGCCCCTAGCGTGCGGCTCTAGGATGCGCTATAGAGTGGATAGCTGGCTGAATTTATGGAGAAAAAAAGGAAATGTTTTGCTACTAAAAATCAAATATTGAGCTTATTAAATTCTTTTTTTTATTTTTACAATCTTGTAATAAAATTAAATCGTTTAGCTTTATGAATCCAAATAGATCTTCGTTGTATTCGCTGGTATCCATTTTTTTCTTTTTTGGCTTTGTGGCGGCGTCCAATAGTATATTGATTCCTACGTTCAAAGGATTTTTTAATATATCGCAATTAGAGGCGCAATTGGTAGATTTGGCATTTTATTTGGCGTATTTTGTAGGTTCATTGGTATATTTGATATATTCACAAACGCAAGGCGACTGGCTCAATAAAGTGGGCTACAAAAAAGGTCTTATATTGGGCTTAGGTATTTCCACCATTGGCGCAATTCTTTTTATTCCTGCGTCGTTGGTAGCTAATTTTCATTTATTTTTAGTGGCATTATTTATAATCGGTTTTGGATTTTCATTGCAACAAATCGTGCTCAATCCCTTTTTGCTGGCTATGGGAACTCCCGAAACGGGCAATCATCGCATCAATATTGCAGGCAGTGTCAATTCGTTTGCCACAATGATAGCGCCTATTTTATTGAGCCAAGTACTTTTTGGGTCGGTAGAAATAAGCGAACCCATTACCAATTTGAAAAGTTTGATTCCGGTGGCGGTTATTTTATCGACATTTTTTGCGTTGGCTATAGCTGTCATTACGTTTAGCAAAGTACCTGAAGTGAAAAAAGGCGAACCGATGATGCAAGATTTTTCAATTTCCAAATATCCCGAACTGATTCTAGGCATAGTAGCCATATTTGTGTATGTGGGCGTAGAAGTGGCGATTGGGAGCAATTTGGGCGAATTATTGAAAAAAGAATACTCGGTGGATGAACAAAAAATATCTATGTGGGTGTCGCTGTATTGGGGTAGCTTGATGATAGGACGCTGGGCAGGAAGTACCGAGGTGTTTTTTGAAAAACATTCGCAGCTGAAATTCATCAAATTTGTTGCGCCCTTTTTTGCTTTTGGAGTGATTTTATTTGTAAATCATTTAAAATCAAACGATATTACGCAAATTTATCCTTACGCATTTTTTGTATGTGTGGCTTCGCTCACCTATATTTTTTCGGGCAAAAAAGCTCCTAAAAATTTATTAATTATGAGTATTTTGGGCGGATTATCGGTAGCTGCGGGCTTATTGATGCATTCTCAGTGGACGTTGATGCTCATCATTAGTGGAGGCTTGTATTTGAGTATTATGTGGCCTTGTATTTTTGAGATCGCTACCAAGCGATTGGGCAAATACACCAACATAGGCTCTTCGTGGCTCGTAATGATGATCATTGGAGGCGCATTAATTCCTCCATTTCAGGGATTTGTAGCTGACAAAATAGGCATTTTTCATTCGTATTGGATTCCATTTATTTGTTTTGGATATTTGGCATTTTATGGATGGTATGCGCATAAAAAAGATTTATAATTATTAAATAAAACAAATGAAAGCCTGGGTTTACGTATTTATAGCCGCCATATTTCAAGTATTGTGGGGCATTACACTTAAAAAATTTCTACATTTTGATGTAATTTGGAGCTATATCAAACAGGGAAAAATTCTCAATCCTCAGTTTGGATTAGAATTGATTCCTCTGATAGCCTATTTTATCATTGGATTGGTGATTGTATATTTCATTTCATCGGCGTATAAGTTAATTCCAATGAGCGTGGCGTATGCGGTATGGATGGGACTTGCAATGATCATTCAAACAGGAGTGGATATTTTCTTTTTTAAAGACAGCTTCAATATGTTCCAATTATTTTTTATTTCCCTAATTTTATTGGGTGTAATTGGTATGCGAGGCAACACCAAAGTGACCTCTCACGAAATTATTATTGACGAAATAGATGAAATGATATGAGTATAGCGTGGATATTTTTATTTTCGGCCTCCATTTTTGAAGTGTTGTGGGCTTCTTCTCTCAAATTTTTGAGTATTAGCAAAATTAAAAGAAATTTCAAAGAGTTTGGGATTTCGGACAAGCGATTTTTAGAAGCAGTTTTTCCATTGATGACCTATATTGTGTTTGGAATAGCGAATGTAACTCTTTTCACTATGGCGTGCAAATCCATTCCATTAACCATAGCGTTTGCGGTATGGATGGGACTGGCTATGGTAGCTCAGACTGGAGTTGATGTATTTTATTTTAAAGAAAATTTCAATAAAAAGCAGTTTGCTTTTATTTTTTTAGTAATCATAGGAGTCATAGGACTCAAATTATCCACCCATTAAAAAGCAGTAACCCAAATTATGTCTAAAAGTTTTTTTAATCTCTATATTCCTGTGTCGTCCGAAGAAGAATCGGAAATGTATATTGGCCTTTTGAATGCTATTTCCAATTTTGAATCGGTATTGGAAGAAGAAAATCAACTGACAGTATCGTATCGCATTGCAGACCAAGACCAAAAAGAATTGGAGCAAGCAATTAGTGAAATGGGCTTAATCGCTAACTATACCATCGAAGAAGTGGAAGATAAAAACTGGAATGAAGTTTTTGAAAAATCGTTCCAACCACTTGAAATACTGAATGGGAAATGGGGCATTCGCGCTTCGTTTCATCCGCCTTTGGATTGTGAAAATGAAATTATCATCGATCCAAAAATGAGTTTTGGAACGGGGCATCACGAAACTACAAAATCGGTAATGACGCTATTGAGTCAAGAAAATTTTGAAGGAAAAGATGTATTTGATTATGGTTCGGGTACGGGTATATTGGCTATA
>JBIPPG010000309.1:0-3379 GCA_044368545.1 Chitinophagales bacterium
AATTGACTGAGGCTGTGCGAAGAAAACCCTATTCGGTTGTATTGTTTGATGAAATAGAAAAAGCACACCCCGATACGTTCAATGTATTGTTGCAAATGCTGGATGATGGAAGACTTACGGATAACAAAGGTCGTTTGATTAATTTTAAAAATACGATTATCATTATGACGTCCAATATCGGTTCTGATATTATTTTGTCCGAATTTGAAGGATTGGAGGAGCGAGAAATGATAGCAAAAGTACCTATGGTTCAAGCAGAATTGCTCAATCACCTCAAATCTAATGTAAAACCCGAGTTTATCAATCGTATTGATGATATTGTTTTGTTCTTGCCGTTGCGCAAAAAAGTGATCGAAGCTATTGTCAAAATTCAAATTAAAGAAATAGAAAAATTATTGGAAGCCAATAAATTGAGAATAGATATCAATGATTTGGCGTTGGAATATTTGGCAGATAAAGGTTACGATCCCGATTTTGGTGCAAGACCTATCAAAAGGCTTATCCAAAAAGAAATTGTAAATAATATCGCTAAAAAAATGATAGCAGGCGAAATCAAAAATGGCGATGAAATTATTGTAGATTTAATAGATGATTTAATTGTTATTTATCCCAAAAAATAAATGTAAACCCTTAAATATCAAGGCGGAAACTATTTAAAAATGGTTTCCGCTTTTTTTTTATTTTGCAAAATTTGGTATAACTATTTGATATTCTTAATAATTAAAGCATCTTTAATAGATCCCCGATAATTTTTTTTCTGCAAAGAAGCATTTATAAAAAATGAGTTGTGAAAAAAAATCGAGGAATGCTGTAAGTCTCGTAACTAAGGATTCGGGAACGTTGGGTAAAATTATCTATGCCGTCATCTCGGAAAATTTTTCTTTAAGAGCTAGTCAACTTTGAAAATTTATCCGTGATCTCAAAATAATGATTCTAAAAAAATTTAGCTTTTTTGATTACAAAAATTATGTTTAACAATTTTTAATTTCAAACGACAAATTTTGGCACAATGAAAGCGTACTTTTGGGGTTATTAATTATATAAACTCAATGGTTATGGAAAAATTACCAAACAAATACGAACTGATCGTATACTTTTTGATTGCTAATTTCTTTATTTTTATTTTGTATTTATTTGCAAATGAAAATACACAAATGTATCATCCAGAATTGTATAGAAATTCCAATATGAATATTTTGGGCTTGATTTTATTGGCTATTATTACATTTTTGTTTTTGAAGTCGAATCGGACGGAAGGATAGCAAAATCTACTTATACCAATCTTACATATAAATTTAGTCAATCAAAAATTTATAAATCTAATTTTTCTGATTAGCGATAGAACTAGCTATGAGTGTGAAGTTCTTGTTACCATAGAAGCAAGATAGTATTGATATAAAAAGCTTTGCGAAACTATTATTTGGTTTTGTGAGAGTTTGTAGTGTTTTTTATTCAATTTAGGTCAGGTCATTTTTGTCCAGTCCCGCTTGTTTGATGACAGCAAAAAAAGTACCTTTTTTCATATCTTTACCATTATGAACTGGTACAATAACCGTTTTATTGGTGATAGGGTTATAATAAAGTTGATGCGAACCTTTGGCACGTTTAAAAATAAATCCGTTGGTTTCTAAGAATATAATCAGTCGCTTTGGACTTAGGTTCATACCGCTTCAAGGTTTAATGAGTATTCCAATGTATTGCTATCATCGGGAATGGGCTCGCCTCTTTCTTGTAATTCTTCAATATACAATTCTATCGCTTCTTTTGCCATAGCAATTGCTTCGTCTACATCATCGCCATAGGTAATACATCCAGGTAATGCAGGTACTGAAACCGTATAGCCTCCTTCGGGTTCTTTATGTAAATGAATTTTATAGGTGTACATATTATTTAACTATTTGAAGATTGTATCAATAATAATTTTTTACAAAAATAATACATCTTTTTGTCATTTTTAGGAAAAAGATTTTTTTGAGTCTATTTATCATATTAATTCTGCTATACCTTTTCAGACTACAGTCAAATCTTATAATTGTCTTTAAAAAATCAAAAATCTTATTTTCATTGTATCTTTGTTTTTTGAAATAAATTCATTTTGTATGAAAAAAAAGTTTTTATGCGAGAAGCAAGTGAATTCATTCATAGAAAATGTCAAAACCATTAAAAAATAAAAAATATGGAGGTTAACTCAAAGAAAAACTTAGTGATTATTATATTTTTTTCTTTAATTAGCATTGGATTGATTCGTAATTGCTTTAAATACTTTCAATTAAAACAAGATTATTTTATAGTGTATGGAACTATATATGAAACAGGTAGAGGACAGGCTGGAGCATCTTTATATTATAAAGTAAAAATTAATAATAAAATTTATAATGGAGAGCGACTATATGGGAGCTCTTATCTTTCAAGAGATTATTTTCTAAATAAGACATTACCCGTAGCTATATCAAAAATAGATACAAATAATAAAAAATTGCTTATAGAAAAAAGCGATTTTAAAGAATTTGGTTTAGAAAGACCAGATAGTTTAGATTGGATAGGAGAAGATAAGTTTTAAATCCGAAGAAAAAAACTGCCTTATTTTGAATAATATTACACAATCAGATAATGGTCATTAAAATTATCCAAGCATTGAAAGAGTAGTAATAAATAACTTTTAATTTTACATCAACGCCTTTATCTCTTCCACAAATCTCAACGCAATAGCATCCGCATCGGCTTTGCTTTTAGCTTCGGAGTAGATACGGATGATTGGTTCGGTATTGGATTTTCGAAGATGAACCCATTTGTCTGCAAAATCTATTTTGAGTCCGTCTATAGTATTGCAAGATTCGGTATCTTTGTATCGATTCCATATAGAATCTATGATTGCATCTACATCGGTACTAGGCGTCAATTCAATTTTATTTTTTGACATTTCATAATGCGGAAGCGATGCTTTGATTTCGGTCATTTTCATAGATTTTTCGGCATAATAGCTCAAAAATAACGCTATCCCAACTAAGGCATCGCGTCCATAATGATTTTCAGGGAAAATAACGCCGCCATTACCTTCTCCACCTATGATAGCTTGGGTTTCTTTCATTTTTGTCACTACATTCACTTCACCCACTGCCGATGCTTGATACGAACCGCCGTGTTTTTCGGTAATATCTCGCAAAGCGCGCGTGCTACTCATATTAGAAACGGTATTTCCTTTTTCTTTGGACAAAATATAGTCTGCCACCGCTACCAAAGTATATTCTTCGCCAAACATACTACCATCTTCGCACAAGAAGCAAAGTCGGTCTACATCGGGATCAACTACGATTCCTATGTCTGCTTTTTTGGATTTCATAGCATCTGATATTTGTGTCAAATGCTCTGCCAAAGGCTC
>JBIPPG010000310.1:0-3371 GCA_044368545.1 Chitinophagales bacterium
CCGATACTACGCCTGTTTTTAAGGATACATTAAATCCTAGTGCAAAATGTGTATGTCCTCCGCCATATTATAATACAGTACTTACAAATACTGTTGATTATATAGAAAATGTAACATTAAATGGTTATTACAATACGTCAATTTCACATACCAATACTGGAATGGTCATAAATCCATTACGTTTTCAGAATTTTAGAGATTCTTTTGATCCTGTAAAAGTTGTTCCGGGAGGAGCTATTACGGGAAATATTTCATTAAATTCTGCAACTACAACTAATAATACGGTTCGATTTTATTTAGATGTAAATAATAATGGAATTGATAATTTAGATATATTAGTTCCTACATTGACAAATACATCAATTAATGCGTTAACCCCAACCAACTTTTCATTAACCATACCATCAAATGCCCCGTTGGGAGTATATCCGTTACGTGTTAGATATTTAAAATCTGCTACAAATGTTGCTCCATGTATTAATGCGGGAACAATTGCCGGTGAAGTGCATGATTATCTTGTAGAAGTCTATTTACCTCCCTATGATTTAATCTTGTTATCGGTAGATTCACCAAAATCAGGTTGTTCATTAGCACAAATTCCTGTGAAATTTAAATTAAAAAATTCTGGATTAAATGATATAGCCCCTAATATGAGTTATTCTATAAATGGAGGTTTCCCAGTGAATCAAACATTTGCTATTTTGCAAAAAGATTCAACTAGAACATATCAGTTTACTCAAAATATTGATTTTTCATCAATAACGGGACCTACAACAATTAGGGTTTGGTCCAATTTGTCATCAGACGTTCAAAAATCAAATGACACTATTGAATATACAATGGAAAATTATAGTCAACCGCCAAAACCTATAGTTTTGAATGATACGGTATGCGATAATGAATTGATATCTACTTTAGAAGCGAAATCTTCAACAGGTTTTATAACAAATTGGTTTACAGATAATTTAGGTGTAAATAAAATTGGAGAAGGTGATTTTAGAAAGTTTTCAGCTCCTTTTATTAATACAACTCTTTATGTAAATTCAACATACGAAAAATTTGTAAATGAAGGAATGGAGACCGTAGTAAATGCAGTGATTGATAATACAAATACAAAAGGATTGAATTTTACAGTAAGCAAACCCAGAGTTAGGTTACATTCGGTAAAAGTAGAGTTTACCGTTCCAGGTAATGCTAGAATTGAGATTAGAACACAAACAAATGTAGTTCTTAATACAATAAATTATACGGTAGTAAATCCTGGGTTAAATCAGGTTCCAATAGGTGTAGACCTTAATGCTGGTAATTATCGGATAGTATTAGCTATAAATCCAGGTGCGTCTGTTTCAACAGTTATAAATGCTAATCCTTTTAATCCATCAATCGCTTCAAATGGCGCTATTTCTATAACGAGTGCATTTGGTACTACTACGCAATATCCATTTTTTTATGATTGGAATGTGTCTTTTGCGTATTGCACTTCTACAATGGATTCGGTTAAACTTCTGAAAGTAACAGGCCAAAACTCACCTTTTATAGATTTAAGAGATTCTAGTTTATGCTCTTATCCATCTTTTTCATTAGATGCTCAAAATCCAGGAATGCGATATATGTGGAGCACTGGCGAAACAACCCAAAAATTAGAAATTAAAAATTCAGGTACTTACAAATTGACAGTTACCAATTCATTTGGTTGTAATGTAATTGATTCTAGTTCAATAATAATTAGACAGTCGCCCGTATTTAATTTAGGAACGGATTCTACTATTTGTTCAAACAAAAGTATTATGCTAAGTACAGGATTTACAAATAAAGGATATAATCATTTATGGCTACCTTCCCAAAAATTAAATCCTTATCTTGAGATTAATTCTGCAGGACAGGTAATATGTGAAGTATTTAATACAAATACCAATTGTGGTTTTAAAGATACTATAATTATAGGTTCTGTTCCAGCTCCATCCCTATTTTTAGGGAAAGATACATTTACTTGTAAAAATAATCCTATTATTCTTCAAGCCCCTTCAAATCTAAATTTTACATACTTATGGCATGATTTGTCTACTACTGCTTCTAAATTAATTACTTCTACTGTAATGGCTAAAGTAACTTTGACGGATACATCAAATGCGTTTAAATGTAAAAATTCAGATTCTATATTTGTAAGAATATCTGATTTTCCAAAACCTAATCTAGGTGCGGATAAAATTCATTGTGGACAAGAAGTATACATTACCCATCCAGCTACTAATGGATTTAATTATAAATGGAGTAATGGTTATATTGGTAATATAACCTACGTAAATAAAGATGGAAATTATATACTTACAGTTACAGAAAATGGAACTACTTGTTCTGAATCAGATACAATAAATGTAAAATTAGCAAACTCTCCAAAATTAACGTTGGGTGAGGATATTGAATCTTGTACTTCTCCTGTTACATTGACAGCATCTTCTGGGTTTACAAGCTATAGTTGGTCAGGTGGTGGAAGTACTAGTACAAAAGTAGTTTCATCTAATGGTTCTTATACCGTTACAGCTTCAAACTCTTGTGAAACAGTTACCGATAATATAAATGTGACTATTATTGCACCTCCATCTGCAGTATCGTTGCCTGCAGATATAGTGATATGTAATCCTCTGGTATTGTCTATTCCAAATCAGCCTTCACCAAATGAAATATTGTGGAGTACCGGTGCCCAAGCTGTAAATTCAATAACAGTAGATACTACCGCTAATTATTGGGTAAGTGTATCCAATAAATGTGGCACATTTTCTGATGCCATTTATGTGAAAAAAGAACTGCCTCCAGTTGCTGATTTTGATATCTTAAAAACAGGAATGTTTGGTGTTTTTACCAATAAATCACAAAATGTAACTAGCTCTAGTTGGGAGTTTGGAGATGATAGTACATCTACTTCTTTGAGTCCTACTCATCAATATCTCAAAAAAGGTACCTATAAAGTGAAATTGACAATCACTAATAGTTGTGGTGAAAAATCAGAAAAAATAGATTCTATAGTTATTGATGGAAATTCAAGTATTTTAAATTCAGTTAATCCTAGTTTTGAATTTTACCCAAATCCAGTTTCTAGTTATTTGAATATTAAAATAAAAAATGTATCTAACGGAGAATATGTTATTTCTATCTATGATATTTATGGCAAAATTGTTACTATTGAAAATATAAAAGTTATGAACTCATTCATTGATTCTAAAATCAATTTAGAATCATTAACAAATGGATTCTATTTGATGGATATAAAAAATAATGGTATAAATGTACTTAAGAATGAAAAAATTATTATTAACAAATAAAACCAAAATTATGAAAAACATTAATCTAAAAATTGCAAATGCAATCCTATT
>JBIPPG010000311.1:0-3357 GCA_044368545.1 Chitinophagales bacterium
CGCTTTCGGCTTTGTTCATTTTTTCGGCATATTCTTGTTCTATGCTATTGAGCTCAATCTTAGCATTGGTATAGTCTTGCTGGGTTTGGTTGAGTTTGTTTTCTATAGAAATTTTCTTTGCCAAACTATTCTGATACGATACGCTTCGCTGTTGCAATTGTGTTTTGGACACCAAGCCTTCTTTAAACATTTTCTCCTGACGCTCATATTGGTCTTTTGCCAGAGAAAGCTCATTCTGAACCGCCAAAAGCTCGGCTCTTTCGCCTTCCAATTTATTTTCAATTTGACGCCATTTGTTTCTCAATTGCTCTATTTTGAGGATTTTGGCATTGGCGAGTGCTTTTATCTGCTGTTCGGTCATTTGAACTTTAGATTCATAAAACTGGATTGCATTTTTCTTAGCAAAAACTTGCTCTTGGGTTCTTCCTATCAAATTTGGGTCGAGATATTCTGCTTTGATCTCCGAAATTTGAAGAATCGTATCGCCTTTTTTCACAAAATCCCCTTCTTTGACCCACCATTTGGTTATTTTTCCTGCAATGGGCGAATTGATTTCCTGCGGTCTTTGGTCCTGCCACAGCGTAGTTATTTTTCCATTTGATTTAATATTCTGTGTCCACGGCAAAAGTAACATTATAAAAAGTGAAATAAATATCCAAAAAAACCATTTTCGGATATTGCTTTGTCTATGAGCTCGATATATCGAATCCCAAGACTTAAACGTTTTATATTTTTCGATAGTTTGCATATTATTTAAATTCAATTTTTTGATTGGAAATAAAGATTTGCTCGTCACAATTTTTGAGCATCGATTTATCATTTGTAGCTATAAGAATTGTGGTATTTGACTTGATTTTGTTCAAATAATGTAGCAATTTTTCTTTTGCAAAATCAGAAAGTCCCGCAAAAGGTTCGTCCAAAAGGATCAGTTTAGGATTATTGGCCAATGCACGAAGCAATAAGATTTTCTTGGTGATATTTGTAGCGAGTTTCTTTCCACTTGCGTCTATTTTTGTATCAAATCCTTCGGAAAATTGAATTAGAAAATCATCAAAACCTATTTCTTTGATCAAATTCAAAATACTCAATTCATCGATACAATCCCTATTCATTGAAATATTTTCGTATAAAGTGCCTTTGAAAATTTCCATAGGATAAATATAAATACCCACTTTCTTCCTAAAGCTTTCCAAATTATAGCTCACCAAAGGTACATTATTTATCAATATCGTTCCCGAATACTGCGTGTATCCTGCACTCAACAGTTTGAGAAGGCTGGTTTTGCCAAATCCTTCTTTTCCCGAAACACCTATCAACTTATTATTGGGAATAGAGAGATTGGTATCTTCAAAAAGATTGTCGTGAAAATCATATTTCATACCAAATTTAACCAAATCTATTTTCAATCCTTGTTCTAAATTTTCTTGCAAGTCAATAGAACCTTCTTTTTCTAATGGAGTGTCGAGTACAGAATGTAATTTTTCCAATCCTGTAACTACATCATATATATTTTCAATATTGCTTATCAATTTTTCGGTAGCGCCTATCAGCATCAAAATTACAATTTCGGCAGCAATAAATTCTCCGATATTCAGCAATTGATTTACCAATAAATAAGTACCAATTCCTAGCATAGCTAGCGATATAATTACTTTGAACACCACCAAGGTTCTATATTGAATCAATAAAACACCAAAATGCTCGGTTCGCGCTTTGAGATAGCCCAAAACATTCTTATCCGTTTTGGATAGATTGAGGTTAGAGCCTTGACTAAATTTAATCGATTTAATGATACGAGCCATATCTTGCAGCCACGAAACGGTTTCGTATTTATACTTGCTCTCTACCATACTCGTTTCAATACCTTTATGGCTTGTATATTTCAATATCAATATCAAAATTGCTAAAAACATCAAACCAAACATTATAAAAATGGGATGATATAATGCCAATAATACGATTCCCAATATAATCTGTATACTCGCCAAAGGAATATCTAACAATATTTTTGAAATACCTTTTTGTACATTCAATACATCAAAAAACTTATTGACGTGCTCCGGCAAATACACACTATCCGATTTCAAAATATCAAATTGGGGAATCACTTCCGAAAAACGAAACGCATATCGGGTATAAATTCGTTGTTGAATTTTTTCGATAATTTTCATTTGATTGATTTGACACATTCCAACTAAAAACACTCCTAGAACGACCAAAAAAATTAATACATATATAGATGTTACCATTTGTGCACCCATCACAAATCCAATAATAGACTGAATGCCAAGCGGCACACTCAATTGTATCAAACCACTCAATATGGCATAAAAATAGATTGCATTGATTTCCTCTCTCTCCTGATGAAGAAGTGCTAATAATTTGCTAATAACCGATTTTTGCATAATTTTCAAATTTCAGCGCAAATATACAAATACTTTTTTAAATAATAGCAATACTATCATAAATATTAATATTTTTTAATAAAATTAAGTTTTACTATTTTTAATATTATTTTTTTGTATATTTGCACAAATTTTACTTTATGAATTTTAACGTATCTTTTAAATTAAATCAGCATATCTATTTGAAAGACCCCGAATCTACGGAATTGGGAAAACAAATCGTAAAGCAAGGCATAGAACTTATCTATAATATTGGTTTTGAACAATTTAATTTCAAAAAACTAGCACTTGAGATTCAAACCACAGAAGCTACAATATATCGATATTTTGAAAACAAACATAAATTGCTCCTTTATATATTCAATTGGTATTGGAATTATATCTCTTTTTTACTCGAATACAAATTGCAAAATGTAACAGACCCCAAAACAAAACTCGATGTAATTTTGGACTTGCTTACTCAAGATTTACCCAAAAATGAAGGTCAATTTGAATACAACAAATTTATGCTAAACCAAATTGTAATCAATGAAAGTAGCAAAGTCTATCTAATCAAAGACGTAGAAGCATTCAACAAAGACGATGTCTTTCGTCCCTACAAAGAACTTTGCAAAAAAGTAGCCGAAATCCTTTTGGAATGCAACCCTAATTATCAATATTCAAAATCTATGAGTAGCACCTTGATAGAAACGGCTCACCATCAACATTTTTTTGCTACGCATCTACCCAGCTTAACCGATGTAGCAGACAATAAATCAAAGATTTATGTTCGCCTTTTCCTAAATGATATGATCCAATCTGTTGTTTTTCATTAAGGATGAATCGATACCTATTTCTTATTAAAAACACTTTCAATAAAACTATAAAACTTTGGAGCTAATCCTGCTATACGCTACTATCTCTTCTGCTTCGCTCCAGAGGATATTCGCTGCTATCAGGGCTATTTTAGCTA
>JBIPPG010000312.1:0-3348 GCA_044368545.1 Chitinophagales bacterium
GACGGCAGAGGTGAAAAAATACATATATGCCTAGAAGATATCTACGCAAGCAATAAAAAAATAGAGGATTATCTTCGTATTCAAACGTATTATGAGAAGCTGCATCAGGGAATGGGCAGCCATATCCACTATGTAAAATGGGAAATGTAACGAAGGATTGAACTACATAAAAAACGCAATATGAATTTAGAGCAATTTCAAAATCAATATTACGAATCTTTGCTAACTTGGCGAAGACATTTGCACCAAAATCCTGAGCTGAGCTGGGAGGAATATGAAACGACTGCATATATAGAGCAGGAATTGAGAAAAATAGGCATTACCGCTATTCAAAAACCTCTTAAAACAGGTCTTATAGCCTTGATTGAGGGCAAAAATCCTAGCAAAAAATGTGTGGCTTTGCGTGCAGATATTGATGCGTTGCCTATACAAGAAGCGAACCATTGCGAATACAAAAGCACAAAAGAAGGTATAATGCACGCTTGCGGACACGATGTGCACAGTACGTGTCTTTTGGGCGCTGCAAAATTTTTGTGGGAACATAGAGAAGACTTTGAAGGCACTATTAAACTGATATTTCAGCCAAGCGAAGAAAAACAGCCGAGTGGTGCGGAGGCGTTGATAGAGGCTGGCGCATTAGCAAATCCTCCGGTTTCTTCTATCATTGGACTTCACGTAACGCCAGAGTTAGAAACTGGAAAATTAGGTTTCCGAAAGGGAAAATTTATGGCGAGTGCCGATGAAATATATATAACCATCCACGGAAAAGGAGGACACGCGGCTTCGCCGCACTTGTGTATTGATCCGATAATTATTTCTGCTAATATTTTGATAGCATTGCAGCAGCTGGTAAGCCGATACAGCAATCCTACCACGCCTACCGTATTGAGTTTTGGCGATATTCACGGATTTGGTGCTACGAATATCATCCCCGAAAAAGTAATGTTGAAAGGAACTTTGAGAACTTTTGACGAAGTTTGGCGTGAGGTTTTGCATTCCAAAATTAATTCTATTTGTCAAAATATTGCTGAAAGTTTTGGGGGAAGTTGTGAAATAGATATCCCAAAAGGCTTGTCGTATGTAAATAATGATGATGAAATTACAGAAACGATTCAAAATGTTGCCATTGAACTTCTTGGAAAAGAACAAGTAGTAGAAATGCCTATTCGTATGGGTGCGGAGGATTTTTCGGCCTATGGGCATCAAATTCCTTCTTCTTTTTTCAGACTTGGGACCGAGAATATTGCTAAAAATATTACGGCTACGGTTCACAATCCTAAATTTGACATTGATGAATCTGCACTAGCTATTGGCGCTTTAGCTATGGCAAAAATGGGGATGCAGTTGTTGGAGGATTAGAAAAGAGATTTTAGAAGTTAGACTTTAGACAAAAGATCTTTGACCTATAGTTTTATAGCCCTAGTTAAAACCCCTTACTCTATTTCCAATTTTTTAGTATCCATTAGATTCAAATCTTTTGAATAAATACGAATATAATACACGCCTCTTGCCCATCTTGACACATCCATTTTTAGTTGTTTTTCGTTATCTACAGATTGATTGTGAATCAATTGTCCAAGGGTAGAATAAACCGCAATTTGATACTGCCCCATTTCTAAAAATTCTATGACAAATGAGTTTCGAGCTGGATTTGGGTAAACAATAATTTTGTTGGAAAAATCATTGGTAGCCAACCCTGACAATGGACAATTCAGCAAACTTATTTCTTTTGTAATGACCGTAGAACAATTATTGGTATCGATACAAGTATAACTAGCCATATACTTTCCTGCAATGTAATTTTTGAAATTGAGATTGGACACCGTTACATTATTAAATGTTTTTTGTGAAGAAAGACACGGAATAGAACTGGACGTAGTAAAAGAAACTAGTGAATCTTTGATACAATACATTGACTTAAGACCCATTTGCAAATTATTGGCAGGTTTTGACAACACTGTAGTAGTAGCAATAGCCGAACAACCCATATTGTTATACACAGTAACAAAATAGTTGCCAGAAGACTTTACTACAATTTTATTTGTACCTTGAATATTATTAGACCATTTATAGTTGTTAAAACCAGCCGATGCAGAAAGTTCTGCAGAATCATTTGAAGAACAAATTATATTTTTTGAAACTTGAATATTAGGTAGATTATTAATTTTGCCATTAATGATAGCAATAGAAGCCTGATTTGTACAACCATCCGTTGAAGTCACTACGCAAACATAATTTCCAGAGTTTTTCACAACAATGCTTTTTGAATTTCCTCCAGTAGACCAAAGATAAGATGCAAAATTTTGAGACAAAGTCAACACCACACTATCACACAATATGGAATCTCCAACAATAACGGGCTGTGGAAGTGGATTTACCGTAAGATTTAAAGTCAAAATACTATCACAGCCTTTTGAATTTACGAGTGTATCCAAATACGTTCCCGATGATGTGCGTCCAATCCCATTGAACATAAAGGATTGTCCTTGGCAAATTGTTTGGCTAATGGTTTTATTTGTGCTTGGATTTACCGTTAAATTTAAGGTTACCACACTATCACAGCCCATTGAACTTGCAAAGGTATCTATATAAGAACCCGATGAAGTGCGTGCGATACCATTAAAGGTATAGGATTGTCCTTGACAAATAGCCATATTCAAACTTGAAGTAATTTGATTGCTTACGATTAAATTGAGTGTTAAAAAACTATCACAGCCTTTGGCATTTAATAATGTATCTAAATATGTTCCTGAAACTGTGCGATTGATGCCATTGAACATAAAGGATTGTCCTTGGCAAATAGATTGACTGATTGTATTGCTTGAATTTGGATTTACCGTAAGATTTAATGTAAGGAAACTATCGCAGCCTTTGGCATTTACCAATGTATCTAAATATGTTCCTGAAACCGTTCTATTAATGCCGTTGAACAGAAACGATTGTCCTTGACAGACTGTTTGACTGATAGAATGGGTTGAATTTGGATTTACCGTAAGATTTAATGTAAGGAAACTATCGCAGCCTTTGGCATTTACCAATGTATCTAAATATGTTCCTGAAACCGCGCGATTGATGCCATTAAACAGAAATGATTGACCTTGACAGACTGTTTGATTGATGGAATTAAATGTTTTTGGATTTACAGTCAAGGTCAACGTTCTACGAATAGAGTCGGCACCTGTATTTACTTTTCGGATAGTATCTTTATATGTACCCGCTGTGTTCAAAGTATTAGCGCCAAAATTATAATTATTCTCACTACAAATACTTGCAGATAACGCAGTATCTTTTACAACCACTTTTTTCCCCCATATATAAATATTATCCAAATATATAACTTGTCCATAG
>JBIPPG010000049.1:0-11510 GCA_044368545.1 Chitinophagales bacterium
TGAAATAAATAATGGGACTATATCATTTTTTTTAAGTTCAGTTTCATCAACTTTAAATGAATGTAAAATTGATAGCCGCGTAACGTTTTCTATTGATAGATACAGTAAATATTTTGAATTAAAATATCTAAATCATCAAAATTCTAATGACACCCTCATACAAGGAAGAAAAATTAAATCACTTTAAAATATAAATTGAATCTCATAACCCATACTCGGCATACTTTTCTTTTATACGCGTTCTTACCTCTGTCAGAGAAAAGGTATCTTCTTTTTTTCTATCATCAAGTAATTGGATAAAGTCGGGCGTAAAAATGGATTCAAGACTATTATAATCTTTAGGAATATCTATTTCTTTAAATTCGGAAAGAATTTGTTTATAATAGTCGATTTTATTATCTGGAACTTGAATAGTAATAAAAGCCATTTTCAATAATATATATACAAAATTACAATAAAAAAATAAGAAATTCTATGTTTATTTTCTTTTTTAAAAGATTTAAAATTTTAGCAACAGCATTTTAATACAAATACGTCATCACAAAATCCTCAAAACAATAAACAGATACTTGTTTGCTTATCGATTTTTTTTCAAGAATCGTTTCGGTTTCTAGCATATTATTCCGAACATTTTTTATAATCAAATGCTCTTTGAAATGCAATAATTTGCTGTCAAAATATTTATAAAGCGTTTCCTTTGCACTCCATATCAAGGTTAATTTTTCGAGATTCTCTCCTTGTTCAAAATCCAAGGGATGCAAAAACTTATGTTTGACTTTCAATACTTTTTCGGTAATTTTTTCCAAATCAATGGAAACATTTTTCTCTTTTGAGATAATGACCGCCACATAACTGTGCGAATGCGTAATAGAAAAATGATAGTTTGCATTATCAAAAAAAGGCTTTCCATTTTCATTTTTATACAACAAAAGCAACCTATTCTCATTAGATATTTTCTTCAACAAATAGCGCGACGCCAGCCATTGTATTTTTTTAAAGGGGTGTTTTATCGATTCATATTCCATCATATCATACTCCGAAAAATCGATATTAGTAGAAAAAAAATCGGGTTCTTCTTCTATTTTCCAAATAGCTATTTTGGTATCAAAAGGCAATTTTTGTTCAAACAGGAGTGCCATTTATCCTTCAAAATTTAAAGACAATACAAAACCTCGAGGATACAGTCCGCGCAAAATTGAATTTGTGAGCGGTGATTGGTCGGGTCCCAAAACATTATTTAAGCTATGCTGAAATTTAATTTCGGGAGAAAAAATAAAATAAGGGAAGAAATATTGAATCCCCACGCCATATTCCATTGAAAAATTGTGCTGATTTAGCGTAATTCGATTGGGTTCTTCGCGAGGACGATATTGAGGAATGATATTATAATCATACCGAATACCCGTGAGAACAAAAACCCTCAAATCCTTTATAGGTGCGCTTTTAAAACGAACGATTAATGGAAAAGACAAATACGTCGTATTTAAATTGCTTTTTACTTGACTGCCATTTTCCAATTCATAAATGATATTTTTTTCTCCAAACATCATAGTGGGCACAATTCGTAAGTCAAAATGTGAATTTATTTGCCAATTCCCTATAAGCCCTAGATTAAAACCAGGCCCTGACTTTGTATAAACCGATAAGATACTGTCATTGCTAGAAGAAATAGGCATTCGATCTATTGCAAAATTAGTACCATTTGCAGCCAATGTAATTCCCCAATAAAACGCTTTTTGGCCTTTTTCATAGAAATTGAGTTGACTTTTTGCCGAAAAGCAAAATCCCAATGCAAATAGAAAAATTATTTTTTTAGTTAAATTCAACGAGTTATTTTTATTATTTTTCTGCTAAATAGAGCGTACATATCCCAAACGTCAAAGGAATGAATTTAGTATTTTTATATCCTATTCCTTGCATCAATTCATTGAATTTTTCGCCCTGCGGAAATGCCTCAACAGAACTGGGCAAATACTTATAAGCCGAATCATCTTTTGAAAACAAACGACCAATAAAAGGCGTCAAATATTTGAAATGAAAGATAAAAAAATATTTAATCAATGGATTTTTTGGGAATGAAGGTTCCAAAATGGCAATTCTTCCGCCAGTTTTTAGTACACGATGAAGCTCGGTAAGTCCCGCTTGTAAATTTTGGAAATTTCTAACGCCAAATCCTACTGTAATGGCATCAAAATACTCGTTTTCATAGCTCAAATGCTCTGCATCGCCTTTTACAAATTGGATTTTGTCGCTTACCTTCCTATTCTTGCTTTTTTCTATTCCCACATCCAGCATATTCTGCGACAAGTCTATCCCTACAACCTGCTCAGGATTCAACGCTAACGCCTCAAAAGCAAAATCGCCTGTTCCTGTAGCCATATCCATCATTCTTTTTGGGGCTATGTCTTTAAGTTCTTTTATAGCTTGTTTGCGCCACAAAATATCGATACCTGCGCTCAATAAATGATTCAAAAAATCATATTTCACCGCAATATTATCAAACATTTTTTCTATCTGTATCTTTTTATCTTCTGAAGATTCCGAATAGGGTTTCAATTTTTCTACTTCGTTCATTTTACTATTTAAAAACGATTAAACTAACTTTTAAAACAGAAAAAACTATCTTTGTATTTTTCTATCAAATACAAAAATAGTAATGAAAATTCAAACCACTCGATTTATTGGTTCTTTTAATAAAATTAGCGAATTGCCAAAGGTTGAAATTCCCGAATTTTGTTTCATTGGTAGAAGTAATGTAGGAAAATCTTCCTTGATAAATTATTTGTGTAGCAAAAAAGATTTGGCCAAAGTAAGTTCTACACCCGGAAAAACGCAGTCCTTAAATTTTTTCTTAATCAATGAAAATTGGCACTTGGTAGATTTACCGGGATATGGCTATGCTAGAAGGAGCAAATCGCTTCGAAATGATTGGGAAAAGACTATGTACAATTATTTTATTGAACGCGAAACACTTGTCAATATTTTTCTTTTGATTGATAGTCGAATACCGCCCCAAAAATTAGACCTAGAACTCATAGATTGGTTTGGCGAACATCAAATTCCTTTTAGTATCATATTTACAAAAGCTGATAAGAGAGATTTGAAAAACAGTATGAACAATATAGCACTTTTCAAAAATAAAATGAAAGAAAATTGGGAAGAAATACCTGCAAATTTTATAACTTCTAGCGAAGAGAAAAAAGGAAAAGAGGATATTCTAGCCTTTATCCAAGAATGGGTCGAAGCATAATCCTAAAACGCTTATCGCTGCCCAATACGATTATATTCAAAACTCCAAAAAGGCATATCAAAGTGATATAATTTATTGAAATACACCAATAAGTGACTAAGCACTTAGCGCCTATCACTATCAATATTGATGAAAAAAATGGTTTTGCAAGCAGTAGAAACCACGTTCGGTTCCACCCATTGGAATATTTAATTAAAAGTGTAGCCATAATAACTACAAATAAGACAACATTGAGTATAAACCACGAAAAACAAGCACCTTCTAAATGAAAATTCAATGATAGAAAATAAACTGCTGGCAGAAAAAATAAGGTGGTGAGCGCATACGTTTTTATCAAAAACGAAAAACGTTCCATAGCTAAGAGGTAATTATTGGCGGTATACATAATTCCATTAAACATACTCCCCAGCAAAAGCCATTGAAAGGGGCGATATAAAACATTGGAAAGACTTGTATCTCCCGACCAAACTTCTAATATTTCTTTTGAAAAAACAAAAAGAAAAATAGACGTAGGAAGAAATATAAAATTAAAGAATTTTGAATAAAAATTAAATCTTGAGAATTTTGAAAAAGGCTTATGAGCCAAAACATCTTTTGCAATATCAGGGAAAAATGCATTTTTCAAGGTAGTACTGACCAACTGATAACTCGTAACGATCACAAAAATAAAACTATAAAGTCCATATTGACTCAATGTAAGCAACTTGCTGATAATCATCTTATCTACATCGGTCATTACAAAAACCAAAACGCCTAAAACCGAAAAGCCAACCGTCATTTTTTTAATTTCGGACAACTGCTGCCAACCCACAACAATTGGGGCATCTTGACGAGGTAATAACTTGCGAAAATGAACCCACAACGTCAATGTATATAATAGATTGACCACCAAAAGCCACAATAAAAAAACATAAATAGTTTTCCCAAAAATAAGAAGACAAACAAATGCGCCTAAGGTCTTTAGAATAGAAAAAATAGTAGCGTATAAATTGGCGACGACTTGCTTATTTAGCCCAAAAAGTCCGCTATTATATAGACTAATAGGCCATTGAACAAAAATAACGGCTGCAATTAAAAGAAATATTGCGGTCAATTCCGATTTTGGAAAATCTTGACTTGAGAGCCAAATAGGTACAATTATAAAGCTAGCAAAAACGAGTATTATAAGAATAAAAACCCCCATCAAAAAATATAGCCATTCTATCGAACGAATCAATGACAGTGATTTTCCCAAATTGTTTGCAGCTCTTCGTTGTGCCAATTCTTTGGACAAAATATTGCCCAATCCCAAATCCATCAACCCTAATCCACTCAAAATCATAGTCATAACGCCAATCATTCCATAAGCCTCATTCCCCAAAGATTTGAAGAAAATAGGTACAAATAATAGCGATAAAACAAGAGAAACTAGCTTGCTAAAAACACCCGATAAAAGATTTTTATAGAGCATTTGAGAGTAGATTACTTATACTGATGCGTTTCTTGAAACGGCAGATAGTAATTTTCAATAAACTGTTTTTTATAGTCTTTATATTCAGTTACACCTCCAATAAGATGAAAAAGTCGTACTAAATAATAAGGAATATCTATTTGATAATTCAAAAATCCACTTCTACTACTTGTAGGGAATAAATGATGATTATTGTGCCATTCGCCCGCTACATATCCAGGCCAAATTTGATTGATAGAATAATCTTTTCTGTTGTAATCATCAGCTCCCCAAGCTTTTTCACCTTTTCCTTTTCCATGCCCTTCATAATTAAAGGTTCTAATTCCTACTGCCCATACAAAAGTTCCTGCAAAACAAGCAATGATTAAATTTTCTCCTCCAAATCCTGTAAATTGACCTACAAAATAAAACACTGCAGCCCAAAAACTCCAATTCAATACCCAATTAATTAAGATATAAGAAGGTGGTACTACGCTCGCATATTTTTTATATGCTTCATAGCTATTAATAGGACAACCTGTGTGCTTCATCAATTTTGTAGCTTGAAGATAATCTTCTTCGCTTAGATTTCTATTGATTAATTGATGATTGGTATCGGCAAAAAAGCAATAGAAAAATCCTCCGAATGCATTGTAAGGATCGCCCGGCATATCACTTTTTTCATGATGAATATGATGCGACAATACATATACTTCTTCTGGCACTACTTTTACTACCAATTGCTGACCAATAAAACGCCAAAAGCTATTTTTGAACGTAAAGGCTGCGTGTGTACAATATCTATGATACCAAAAAGTACCATGACTTCCCATCAAAACCATTCCATAAATAAATCCAGCAAGGACTAATTTAAAGAAATCCCACGAAAGCGAAAATTTTGACAATAATAAAAAGAAAGCAGGCGATAAACAAAGTATCCAAAACCAGCCAAAAAAAGGCAACCAATTCTTTGAATCCTTGAAAATATTGATTCGCGTTAAAAATTCATTAAAAATTTGACCAAAAGTGGGTTTGATAAAATTTCCTTCTGCATCGGACCAGCCATAAGAGGGCGTTTCTAGGATATAATCATTTAATTTCATGATTTTTTTATTTTTTTATTTAGTGCAAATATAACTATTTTTAAATGAAAAAATTTAAACAAATAATAATTTTTGACTTTTGGTCAAAAAAAGGCGTTGATTTGTCCAACTCTTCTCATATTCATCAAACTTACCTATAACTTTGCACTACAAAATTCAATATTATGAACTATAATCACATTGTATATTTTATCTTATCTATTATAGCATACATTGTTAGTTTTTATTTCTTTGTATTGAAACAAGAGTTGGAATCGGAGAGTTAAAAATGCTAATCCTTAAACTATCTTATTTTATTTAAAGATTTAACTTTTACTTGACCCAAAGCATCGTACTTTTGTATTTAAAATTATAAAAGATGAATGCTTTCGAACTTTACAATCCTACAAAATTAATTTTTGGAACAGATAGTTTCTCCAAAATAGCAAATGAGATACCAAAAGACGCTAAAGTGCTAATGACTTATGGCGGTGGCAGTATCAAAAAAAATGGCGTATATGAGGCTATCACGAAGGAGTTGGCGCATTTACAAATAGTGGAATTTGGAGGAATAGAACCCAATCCTACCTTTGAGACGTTGTCTAAGGCTTTGGAAATTATAAAAAATGAAAATATTACCTTTTTGCTTGCTGTAGGAGGCGGAAGTGTCATTGATGGCACTAAATTCCTAGCGGGAGCCGCTCTATATGATGGAAACGCTTGGGATATTCCCAGAAAAGGCATTCGAGTAGCTACCGCTATGCCTTTTGGGACGGTGCTTACCTTGCCAGCAACGGGCTCAGAAATGAACTCAGGCGCCGTTATTACCAATAAAACCACAGGCGAAAAACTGGGAATGGGAAGCCCTGCTTTGTTCCCAAAATTTTCTATCTGCAATCCAAATGTGATAAAGAGCATTCCCAAAAGACAACTTCAAAATGGCATTATCGATGCCTATACTCACGTATTGGAGCAGTATATGACTTATCCAATAGGAGCGGTGCTTCAAGACAGAATTGCGGAATCGATACTACAATCTTTAATTGAAATTGCTCCAAAACTCATTTTTGAACCCTTTGATGAAAAAATTGCAGGTAATTTTATGTGGTGTTGTACTATGGCACTCAATGGATTGATTCAAAAAGGTGTTCCTACCGACTGGAGTACTCACATGATAGGACATGAATTGACGGCTATGTATGATATAGACCATGCGAGGACTTTAGCTATTATTTTTCCACATCTTTACAAGGTGAAATTTGAAAATAAAAAAGAGAAATTGGCGCAATATGGTCAACGAATTTTTGGACTTTCAGGCTCAGTAGATGACGTGGCTAAAATGGCCATTGAAAAAACAGTAAATTTTATTCATTCAATTGAAATGGACACTAAATTAAGCCAATATACCTCAGATTATGAAAAAGCTCCTGCTGCTATTCGCAAGACTTTTGAAGAAAGAGGATGGATTGCCTTGGGCGAACGAAAAGATATTACTCCCGAAGACGTTGAGAAGATTGTAAGGATGAGTTTTTAAGCCCCCTCCGAAGTTTCTTTTTCTAAATTCTTATTTTTCTTCTTATCTTTGTAGCATGTATTGGCGTTGGGCATTATGGCTTTTGTTTGTTTTTTTTTCAAAAATATCGTATGGACAGCAGTGTCCTACCTTTAATTTTTTTAAATTAAATGAATCTATAGCCATTCAAAAATTCTGCAGAATAGACAGTATGAAATTTTCTGCCGATGTCAAAAACACGCTAGGTATTGATAGTATTGAGTTCTATTGGGATTCTGTAGCCAATTTCAACCCTTATGCAGGACAAGGCAAAAAAATCACCACTACGAGTATCAAATCTTCTATATCAGCCACACCTTGTGACATTTGCCCTCAAATGCAAGCAATTTTTATCAATGCGTGCAATGGTTCAGGATTAGAAGCGGACAATGAATTTTTGATTTTCAATTCAGGTTCAGGATTCAAAGCCAGCGACATTCAATTGAAATATAATGCAAATAATACGGGACAAGATGGACACATCAATCTAGGGACTAGTATATGTGGAATTCAAACACCTACGAATGGGCTTTTGGATTCCATTCGGAAAAACACAGGATGTAATAATTTAAATGTTTTGGCTATTGGCCCCAATGATACATTACCTCCAAATGCAACAGTGATTTTTTTTCATAGCAAAACAGTAACTAAACGGTATGATTTATCCAGTTTTTGTCAAAGTGGAAATAACTTATACGTAACGCAGTCAAGCTGCAAAAGAACTATCGGTGCTTATGGCAATTCTAGCTCCAGCAATACAGATAGCATAGTACTTACACTCAAAAATTGTTCAAAGTGTCGGGATGTATTTAAACATTTAAGAGTTTCTATGAATAATACCGACGGAATGTATGCCGTACGTCATAGTAGCGGTGTATCTTCTGTTGCCAATGGCTCCCTTTTGCTCAATAGTGCCAACCCCTGCGAAGGCCCTCTCACAAATTTTACACCTGCTTTTTTAGATGTAGCCCCTGTCAAATTTAATATCAACGACCTTTCAAAAAGCAATTCCAATTTTGGGATATGTGGCTATGATACACTCTATCTAAAAGCAATATTCAAAAATCACCCGAATTCATTTTCTTGCAAAAACACCGCCGTAGGTGCAGCCAGCAATGTGATCAAAACCTTAATTTATTGTCCAGATGTATCCATAACAGGCGATTATGTGTTTTGCGACCAATCCAACAAAATTTTAACTGCTCAAAAAAAGTACAAAAAACCCATTTCGCCTACGGAAACTTATCTTTGGGATAATGGAATTACTCAAAAAGATAGAAGTTTTGTATTAAGTGGTGTTTATAAAGTAAAAATGAGTCAAGATATTTGTACAGATTCAGCAGAAATTACTACAAAAAATGCAGAACCTTTTTATTCAAAAACCAATACTGAAATAATTTCATGCAAAGAAGTGATCTACTTAGGTAGAGCTTTCAAAAAAGATACCCTTATCCTTGACACTTTTAAAACTCACGTTGGAAATTGTGACTCTGTAGAAATCAAACAAAAAATTAGATTTATAGCACCTAAATATGATACCTCTTCCGTATTAATAGGTTGCAATTCTTATTCGTTTCAAAATTCAACGTATTATTCCGACACTCTTGTAGCCTATTTAATTTCGGCTTCAAACGGTTGTGACAGTATTCTACGATACCAACCAATTAAAATTTTCAAAACTACAATCCTAAAAGATACGATAAAAAGGGAGTGCGATTCTGTTTTTTTCGGATCGCAATATTACAAAAAAGATACGATTTTTACTATTATCAACGCTTTTCATAATTTTAGGATATGCGACAGTACCCAGCAAAAAGTAACTTTAATTATTTATTCAAAATCCTTTCTTGAAATTATAGATTCGCCAAAAACTACACAATATATTGGAAATTATATCAAACTTTCTAGCAATTTGGAGGCTAAAAGGTATAAATGGAATTGGCAAAATGATTCTACAAAAGCAATAACATTTTTGATGGACAAAGAACTTGATGTTTGGCTAAAAACCATTGATAGCAATAATTGTATTTCCAATGCAACTTATAAGATTTCTCCAAAAGAAAAAGAACGATTTTTTGCGCTTCCTACTGCATTTTCTCCTAATGGCGATTTTAGGAATGATATTTTCAAACCCGAATTTCAAAAGACAATAGAAATAGTTTCAATGACTATTTTTAATCGAATTGGAGAAATGGTCTATTATGGATTGGGCGACCAAGTAGGCTGGGACGGAAGATACAAGGGCGAAATTCAACAAAATGGAAGCTATCTTTGCACTGTAGTCTATCGCAAAGAGGGTGTTTTAAATAAATATACGAGTACCTTTGACTTATTGAGGTAATGTCATTTCACCAGCAATTTCTACAGGAACAAACATAGATACATCGCCTTTTCCCAAAATAATTTCACGGACAATAGTAGACGAAATAGAAGAATATTCGGGAGGAGACAACATAAGAATGGTTTCAAGATTGGTATTCATACTATGATTGAGGTGCGCAATGGTTTTTTCATACTCAAAATCCGCTGCCGAACGAATACCTCTCAAGATATAATCAGCACCTCGTTCCTTACAATAATTAATTGTCAAGCCTTGATAGTGGGCTACTTCTACATTTTTATAATCTTTAAAAACTTTTTCTATCCATGCCGTTCTTTGTTCAAGCGGGAACAAATATTTTTTTTGAGTATTAACGCCTATGGCAATAATAATTTTATCAAACAAAGGAATACTTCTTTTGACAATATCTACATGTCCTATTGTTATGGGATCAAATGAACCCGGAAAAACAGCAATTTTCATTATCTAAATCATTAAAAATTATAAGTATATATCAAATTCACAATTTCTGTAGGCATTTTCTACATTATTTAATACAAAAATAACATTTTTATTCATTTTTAATGGATTATTTAAAAAAAAGTACTCAATTTTGCATCTTCAAAAATTTTAACTTAATAAATTTAATAGCAAATGAAAATTACAGTAGTAGGTGCAGGTGCAGTAGGCGCTACATGTGCCGATAATATTATCAGAAAAGAACTATGCGAGGAGTTGGTTTTATTGGACATCAAAGAAGGATTTGCAGAAGGAAAAGCATTGGATATGACCCAAACCGCTTCACTTCTTGGATTTGACACAAAAGTGACTGGTAGTACAAATGACTATTCAAAAACGGCTGGAAGTAGCGTAGTAGTAATTACTTCAGGTATACCTAGAAAACCAGGAATGACTCGTGAAGAATTGATAGGCATCAATGCAGGTATTGTAAAAGGTGTTTGTGAAAATATCTTGAAACATTCTCCGGAAGCTATTATTGTAGTAATTTCAAACCCTATGGACACTATGACCTATTTGGCATTGCAGTCTACAGGATTGCCAAAAAATAGAATTATAGGAATGGGTGGAATCTTGGATAGCAGCCGTTTCAAAACATATTTGCAATTAGCAATGGGATGCTCACAACATGACCTACAAGCTACTGTAATTGGTGGACATGGCGATACTACAATGATTCCATTGACTCGCTTAGCTACTTGTCAAGGCGTACCTGTAGCCAAAACACTTTCTGCGGAAACTTTGTCTAAAGTAGCTGCAGATACTATGGTAGGTGGCGCTACATTGACAGCACTATTGGGAACTTCTGCTTGGTATGCTCCAGGAGCTGCTGGTGCGGCATTGGTAGAATCTATCGTTAGAGACGAAAAAAGAGTTTTCCCTTGTTGTGTAAAATTGGACGGAGAATACGGACAAAATGATATTTGTCTTGGCGTTCCAGTAGTAATAGGAAAAAATGGCTGGGAAAAAATCGTTGAATTGGATTTGAACGACGATGAGAAAGCATTATTTGCAAAAAGTGCCGATGCGGTTAGAAATATGAACAGCGTATTGGCTACTTTGAGCCTATAGTACTAATAATTTCACATTAAATTAAATTATCAAAAAGCTGACTTTTCAAAAAGTCAGCTTTTTTTATGTTTCAAACATAGATTTAGTTTTATATTTGTAAAAAATATAACTTATGATTCCACAAAAATACAGATGGATTGTATCCTCAATTTTGTTTACTATTTTCTTGTTTGTAAGTATGCAAATAGTATTTCCTATGCTAAACAAACAGCCTATTAATTATAGCGAAATGCCTTCAAAAGCAATTTTATATATTCTAATTAGCATTGCGTATGGGCTTATTCTAA
>JBIPPG010000313.1:0-3310 GCA_044368545.1 Chitinophagales bacterium
CAATAAAATAATTGAGATTGTCGCCTATCAATGCCGCGGCTATCAACAAAGGAATCACAAATAATATATTGATTTCTCCTGTGGTGCTGGCTATCAAACCTATAGCAAACAAAAGCGAATCGCCTGGTAGAAGAGGCATTACTACAACACCTGTCTCCATAAAAATAATAATAAAAAGAAAGATATAAACCAAGGTTCCATATGCCGCAATAAAACTGGACAAAACCGTCAAAGGATCTTTCAAAAATTCTAATAACAAGTGAATAATTTCCATACAATAATTTTAGGGGCAAATGTAAGTCAAAAAAATTATTTAAATGCTATCTATTAAATTAAAAACAAATAATAAATATAATTAACTGTTTTTTATAACAAAATTAATCAATTTCTAATGTCTCAAATCTAAATTCTGTAATCTCTAAAATAAAAAAAGCCCAAATCTTTCGATTTGAGCCTAATTATCTAAAAATTGGGTTTGATTATTTTAGGAAATTTCCCAAAATAGAACCTAAAACTTGTTGTCCCATATTGGATTCGCCTTCTTTTTGTTCGCCTCCGCCCAAAAAGCTACTTACCAATCCTCCCAACATACTACTACCAGCTCCGCCAGCCATTGCGCCAGAAATTAAATTACCTACGTCCAAGCCACCTTCTTTTGCTTGTCCTACTTTGTCATTGAACATATTCAATACAAAGGGTACTGCAGTATTAGCCACAGTAGCGGCTACACTTTCGCTCAATCCACATTTTGTAACTAAACTAGAAACTACATTTTGTGCAATTGAATTCACTGCTGGATTTGAAGCCGAAGTGCTTGCGCCACTCAACATCTCTTGAATACCTCCAAAGTCGCCACTTGAAATTTGATTTCCTATAGCTCCCAAAATAGATTCACCCGCTGTAGATGCAATATTGCCTACTTGTTCTTGTGGAACAGCAGCTTCTCCACTTAATTTTTCTGATATTTGGCTTGTAGCCATTTTTACTAATTCTTCAAACATATTTTTTTATTTTAAAATTTCTACAAAAGTAAATCAAAGATTTGAGTTTAAATGAAAAGAAATGTTAAATTAATCATTTGTACATATTTTGTTTACCTTTGTCTTTTAAATATAGATGTATGAATAGAGTTTTTCTCTTGTTTTTTGTAATGATTTCTTTAAATTCGATGGCACAACCGCCTCAAGATCCCCCTTCAAATTTTAAAGTAGTAACGGCGTATGCTTGGAAGGTAGCAGCTACACTTTCAGTGCCTTCGGCTTCATCGGGAGCGATAATGGTTATTTCTACTTCACCTATTTCCAATGTAAATCTTACTGCGGGAAATGAATATAAATTGGGACATCGTTTTGGCAATGCAAAAGTAGTGAAAGTATTGAGCAGAGGTTTTGTTAGTTTTGAAATTACGGGGTTAATTGCCAATACAAAGTATTATTTAGCATTCTATAGTTTTAATAATAATGGCCAGTATGAATATTTAAATACGCCCTATTTAGCTAGTTTTACGACCAAAGGTAAGGATTATGGAACTTATTACAATTCGTTGAATGTAGATGCACCTAATTTTCTTACCTCTTTGTCTACCTTATTGAGAAATCATAATGCCGTAAGTTATTACGACTTTGCTACCAATTTGGTATATCCGTTTTATGAAATGGATACCTTGGTAAATGGCAATTCTATGAAATATGTAAAATGTGAATATTCCAATGAAATATCGGTTTATACACCTCCATTTTTGTTTTCAAATATGTCTATTGACTTCAATAGAGAGCATATTTTGCCCAAAAATTGGATGAATTTTAAGAAAGATACTGTTGTAAATTCGGATTTGGTTAAATATGCAGAAGGCGCTGATTATCATAATCTTGCTCTCACACAAGGAACGCGTGTCAATTCAAAAAGAAGTGATTATCCTTTGGATATTGTAACAAAGGATACGGTTGTATTGACAAGTGCGTTGTTTGGGAAAAATGCGGCAAATTCTTTTTGTTTTGAGCCTCAAGCCAATTTTAAGGGAAATGCCGCTCGTGCGATGTTTTATCAAATGGTAACGTATAATGGAATGGATAATCATAATTGGGGGCTGGATTCATTGCTTTTTAACGCCAAACTTCAAAAACAAGCTGTTTTGAAAGCTTGGGCAACAGTCGATACGCCTGATAATTTTGAAATTGCTCGAAATGAATTGATTTATTCAGTTCAAAATAATAGAAATCCTTTTATTGATTTCCCTAAATGGATAGAATGTATTGATTTTTCAAAAATCGTTTTGCTCAATAAATGTCAAGCGATTTCGTCAAAAATTAATGAAAATGAAAAGAAATGGGATGTCGTTTATTATATTCAAAATGAACAATTTAATATCAATTTCAACTTTCCATACACAACACATTCTCAGTTAAATATATATGATTTACGAGGAAGTTTAGTTTTTTCAAAAAATCAACAAATTAATAGTGGAAATACCGATTTGCAATTTGATTTATCGTCTTTAGAGTCTGGTTTGTATTTATTTACGTTTCAAGCAGGTGATTATATCTATAAATCAAAATTGATTAGATAAAATATTGTTAATCAAATGATTTTGACCGATGAAATTTTGATGAAACGATGTTTCCAGTTAGCGGAATTGGGCGAAGGAAATGTAGCACCCAATCCAAAAGTTGGTGCTTTGCTAGTGTATGAAAATCAAATTATAGCTGAAGGTTATCATCAAGAATATGGAAAAGCACACGCCGAAGTCAATTGTATCGCTGCTTGTCCCGAAATTTATAGAAAATTAATTGACAAATCGACTTTGTATGTTAGCCTAGAACCTTGTAGTCATTTTGGGAAAACAGGTCCTTGCTCGCATTTGATTGTAGAAAAAGGAATTAAAAAGGTAGTCGTTGGAAGTCGCGATTTTAATCCAGTTGTAAATGGCAATGGCATAGCGTATTTGAAAGAAAATGGGGTAGAGGTTGTAGAAATGCATTGGAATGAAAAACAAAAAGAACTCAATCCGCAATTTTATATAAATCAAGTATATAAACGCCCTTATATTATTGCAAAATATGCACAGTCTGCTGATGGTTTTATTAGTAAAAAAAATGAAAGCGTAAAAATAACACCTAGTTCTGTGGATGTATTATCGCACAAAATTCGGAGCCAAGTAGATGCTATTTTAATTGGTAAAAATACCTTTGGAATAGACAAACCTTTATTGAATGTGAGGTTAGTAGAAGGAAAAAATCCCGATAGAATTGTACTGGATTCAAATCTTGAAAATGATTATAGCTCTTGGGCTACCGATTCGCAAAAAACAATC
>JBIPPG010000050.1:0-11444 GCA_044368545.1 Chitinophagales bacterium
TTGATATAGAGAATGAATTAAGCTTGAATAGTATGGCTATGGAAAAAATTCATAGATATAACAAAAAAGAAATCGTATAAATTAAAATCGCTTTCTTAACAAAAAATCTCATGTCCAATACAACAAGAAAGACAATTTTTTTGTTGGCAATACGACTGATGCCATTCGATAAGGGCTTGACTATGAAATGCATTTTGATTTTGAAGACTAAGGACTTCTGTCATAGTTCGAGTAATTTTGTTGTTTTCGGGACTCAACTTTTCCAGCCATTCTATTGATTTTAATGGATTTTTATGTTCAATTTTTGCTCTCAAATACATAAAGGGAATCAAGACATTAATACATATTTTTTGTATAAAACTGGGCGCTATTTTCCATTGGGTTTGTTTGGTTTTCGATTCAAAATGGTAGTGTTTTTTCCAAAAATCAGAAATTTCTATATTGAAAATCTGCAATAATTCTTGATCAGAATTGGATGTCGTTAGTTTGGCATAAAGTCCCGATTTGTTATGAATAAAAGCCGAAAATTGTGCCAATCTTAGCGTAGGAAAAGACGCAGGATAGAGCTTTGAAAATAATGGCGGCGAGGGAATGGGGTTTAATTGATACTTGGTGCCAAGATATTGATATTCCGTTTTTAATTTTTGAGCATATTCGTTCTCGGAATTCAATAGATTGGCTTGGCCTAGCAGCAAAGCTTCTAGCTGAAATAAATCGTCAATATGTCGAGCCAAAACTTTTTGGGGCAAACTTTCGGCTATTTGTAGAAAAAAAGGCGCATTTATCTTTAGCCCAAAGCTATAGAGCAATACATGATAAAAGGTTGTTTCAAAATCATTTTGATTTTTTTTGAGCAATTCATACATCCATTCCGATTTTCGCTCCAGCCGTTCAATTGCCAGTTTTTCATAAAAATGATTGATTTTTATTTTTTGGGGCAATTTATAAATTTTTTGACAAGGAATGGACTCTTTGCTAGAAAATAGATGTTCGTAATAGGCTATTTTATCCGCTTGAATATATTCTTTGAGAGCCAGAATCGATATTTTTTGATTGTTTTTTGTCAAAGTATAAATTTCATCGGTGGGATTGTAGACCACATGAAGTATGGTATTGTTATATTTATCATCTTTTTGGTGCTGATGCTTGTACCAATCTTCGTTTCTCAGATGAATTTCGATATTTCCAATAAGCATTTGCCCATTTATTTTCAACTGAGCATTAAAAAAATCTGGCCCTTGATTGGTGTTTAAAAGCCCCGTTTTGATAATTTCAATCGATTCTCCAAAAGTAGACTTTAGATTTTCGGTGTCAAATAATTTATATTGCCATACAAAATGTAAAAATGCTTCTTGCATAGAAATTAGTTTTGGTTGTTTTCAAATTTTCATTATTTTTTCTTTTCAAATAGTTCCCACATTTTTGAGGAAAGTGCTTTCGCTTTTTCTCCCGAAGCCGCTGCAAAATTCTCGGTGTTATCGGCATAAATAATCTCTCTGGAAGATGCTATCAATATACCTATTTCTTCATTCAACAAATTGTGACACGTAGCTTCTAGCGAACCTCCTTGCGCGCCTACACCCGGCACCAAAAAGAAATGATGAGGAAATTGAGCTCTTATCTGGCTTTGGCTTTCGTCTTGTGTAGCACCTATTACAAACATCAGATTGTCTTCACTGCCCCATGACGCTACTTTTGTCATCACTTTTTCATATAAAAATTCATGTCCTATCGAAAGCATTTCAAAATCTTGCGCCCCTTCATTTGAAGTCAATCCTAGCACTATGGTATATTTATTGCTAAATTCCAAAAACGGCGACACACTATCTTTTCCCATATAAGGCGATACCGTAATGGCACTGCAATCAAAGGTTTCCAAAAATGCTTGGGCATACATTCGGGATGTATTTCCTATATCGCCTCTTTTGGCGTCGGCTATTACAAAATGTGTTTTGGGAATATGGCGCACCACTTCGTCAAACACTCGCATTCCGTTTATGCCTAAGACTTCAAAAAAAGCGGTATTCAATTTATAGCTGGCGCAATAAGAATGCGTGGAGTCAATGATAGCTTTACAAAAAGTAGCTACTCCTTCGGCATTTTTGGGCAAATGCGCAGGTAATTTAGCTAAATCGGGGTCAAGACCTACACATAAAAATGATTTTTGAGCTTGAATGGTGGCTACTAATTGTTTTTTGTTCATAAATTGTAAAATTAATATACAAAAGTATGATTTTATGAAGAAATGACAAGAAAATATTAATTTTGCAAAAAAAGATTTTCATGCAAAAGATATTAATAGCAAATAGAGGAGAGATAGCATTGCGTGTAATGCGTTCGTGTAAAGAAATGGGTATCAAAACCGTAGCCATTTTTTCAGAGGCCGATAGAAATAGTCCCCATGTAATCTATGCGGATGAAGCGGTATGTGTAGGGCCTGCTCCTTCCAATCAATCGTATCTTTTGGGCGATAAAATTATTCAAATATGCAAGGATTTACATGTAGATGGCATTCATCCAGGCTATGGATTTTTGAGTGAAAATGCCGATTTTGCCAAAAAAGTAAAAGAAAATGGCATTATTTTCATAGGCCCAGGCCCCGAGGCTATTGAGATCATGGGAAGTAAACTTTCGGCTAAAAATGCCGTTAAAAAATATAATACACCTTTAGTTCCCGGCACCGAAGAACCGATTTCAGATTTGGTAGTAGCTAAGAAAATTTCTAGTGAAATTGGTTATCCTATCCTCATCAAAGCCAGTGCGGGTGGTGGTGGAAAGGGTATGCGTATCGTGCAGCACGAAGGCGAATTTGAAGAGCAAATGCAACGCGCACAAAGCGAAGCAAAGAACTCTTTTGGCGATGACAGCTGTTTCATCGAAAAATATGTGGGTTCACCACGTCATATTGAAGTTCAAGTGTTGGGCGATCATCATGGAAATTATATCTATGTATTTGAAAGAGAATGCAGTATTCAGCGTAGACATCAGAAAGTAGTAGAAGAAGCACCTTCTCCTATTCTAACCGATGAAATTAGAGCTAAAATAGGCGAAGCAGCAATCAATGCGGCCAAATCTTGTAATTATACCAATGCAGGAACGGTAGAATTTATCCTTGATGAAAATTTGAATTTTTATTTCTTGGAAATGAATACGCGTTTGCAGGTAGAGCATCCCGTTTCCGAATTGATTTCGGGATTGGATTTGGTTAAAGAACAAATCAAAATAGCACGTGGCGAAGCCATTTCATTCAAACAAGAAGATTTGAAAATTCTTGGACATGCCATGGAATTGAGAGTCTATGCTGAAGATCCTATGAATAATTTTTTACCCGATATCGGAAGATTGGAAGAGTACAAAAAGCCCGAAGGTGCTGGAATTCGTATCGATGATGGATTTAGAGAAGGTATGGATATTCCTATTTTTTATGATCCTATGATAGCGAAATTGATTACCTATGGCAAAAATAGAGAAGAAGCCATTGATAGAATGAAACGTGCTATCAACGAGTTCAAAATCAAAGGAGTAAAAACGACGCTTCCTTTTGGAACGTTTGTAATGAATCATCCTAATTTTATATCAGGCGATTTTGATACCCATTTTGTGGAGAAGCATTACAAGCCAGAGTTGTTGGAATCTAAACTTACCGATAAGGAAGTAGAAATTTTGCAGGAATTTGGAGCAGTTCATTCTTTTTTTGAATCATCCAATACTTCTAATACCTCACAAAATGTTCAGCCCAAAGCCTCTAATTGGAAAAAAAATAGAGGAAATTAATACATAATGCTTATTTTTGCTACTTAACCATGTAAAATCCATGAAAAAAATACTACTTATTTTTATTTGTTCACTTTTTGTTGTTTTGGGAAACACTCAAAACAAAGACAGAAAATGGCAAGTAAATGCAGGAATGAATGGTGTTTTGTACCGTTATCCTATTGATATTACAGAAAACATTCAAAAAATAAATAATGTCAACTGGGGATGGCCATTGAGCCAAGTTACCTTGTCTCGTCATTTGGCGGCGGGTTTCTCTCCCGAATTGCATTTTAGTACAGCCAAAGTAGCGTATGATCCTACGGTAGAGATTAATAAAACCTTGATGATGAATGGTATTTTGCATTTGAAATACTCTTTTGCAAATGGTTATTTATTGGGTACCAATTCATTTCTTGAGCCTTTCTTGAAAGGTGGTGGAGGTATTACCTACAAAAATCAATATGGCGATAAATTCTTCAAAACCATTTCGTTTGGTGGTGGATTTGCTATATGGTTTACAAAAGAAAAGAATTTTGGACTACAAATTCAAGAATTATACAGTGTCGTTCCCGATGTGAAATACAACAAAGAAGATTATTTCAATCATTCCATTACATTTAGCTACCGTTGGGGATTGAAAGATTCGGATGGCGATGGTGTCAAAGATAAATATGACAACTGTCCAGACGAACCAGGACTGAAAGAATTGGGCGGATGTCCCGATAAAGACGGTGATGGCGTTACGGATAAAAAAGACGATTGTCCTGATGAAAAAGGTCTTAAAGAATTCAATGGTTGCCCTGATACAGACGGCGACGGTATTCCTGACAAAGATGATGAATGTCCAAAAGAAGTTGGGCCGTTAACTACAAAAGGTTGTCCTGATAAAGACAGCGATGGCATAGCTGATAAAGTAGACGAATGTCCCGAAAAACCAGGTATTCCTGAGTTCAAAGGTTGTCCTGATTTTGATTTGGATAGCATTCCTGATCATTTGGATAAATGTCCACAAGAAAAAGGATTGAAAAAATTTGAAGGTTGCCCTGATAGAGACAATGATAGTGTGCCAGATAATTTAGACAAATGTCCTGATGTATTTGGCGTAGTGACAAAAGAAGGTTGTCCAGAAGATACGGCAGCAGCGGATGCCCAAATTGAGAAAATCAACGAACAAATAGCATTCCACGCAAAATCTATTTTCTTCCAAAATGGAAAAGCTAGAATTTTATCAAAATCACACGCTCAATTGAATGAAATAGCCAATATTATCAAGTCTGCTCCGGGTTCTATCTTCTATGTAGAAGGTCATACTTCCAATCAAGGAGGCGAGGCATACAATTTGAAATTGTCTAGAGATAGAGCTACTTCGGTATTAAATTATTTAGTATCAAAAGGTGTAGATCCGTCCAACTTAATTTCGGAGGGTTATGGTATTCGCTATCCAATAGCCGATAACAATACCGAAGCGGGAAGAGCTAAAAACAGAAGGGTAGATATTTCTATCAAAAAATAAATATTTTTCTTTAAATATAATTAAAGACACGTCAAGCAATTGGCGTGTCTTTTTTTAACTTATAAATAGACCATTCGGATGGATATAAAATTGAGTTTTTCTATAATTGCAATGGAGGATTTAAAAAATCCCTTTGAAATTTTAGTGATTTCTAAAAAAGGGCAATCCGTAGATTTTCAATATGATAGAATCGATAACAAAGGTATTTTTGCTCGATACAAAAATCCTGCTTGGGATTTTATAGCCGAACATTTTGACAATAGAACTTTTTTGCTTACGCGCCATCAGTTTGAACAGCATTATATCAAGTTAAATTTGGATGTAGATAAAACTGAATATATCCGAAAAAATATATACAAATACATTTTTGATGTTTTCAATAAAATAAAACAATCCAAATGGGAATTGAAAACCCACGTAAAATTTAAGTTTCCCGAAGGAAATATTCGAAATTTTCCCGCTACATTTTATTTTGATGAGGTTATTATGTCTTTTGATATTCAAAAAGATGATTCGGGCGGTATTGAACTGGTACCTTTATTTCATATAGAAGGCAGTACTTTGGATACCTCGGAAGTTCAGTTAGTCGATTTTTTTGTTTTTCATAGAAATTTCTTTTATTTGCTTTCCGATAGAGATTATCAAACGCTGTTGTCTTTGAAGAGGAAGCAAATTTCAAATTATAGATATGATTTAGTAGCTTTTTCCAATGATATTTTGATAGATTTAGAAAAAAAGTACCACGTAGAACGCCATAATTATTTCCCCGAAGAAGAAGTGCGAACCAAGCCACAGCGTCAATTGCTATTGTCGGAGTCGGCTGGTTTTTTGATGATACATCCGCAGTGGTATTATGATGGAATATTGATAGAAGGGAAATACGAACCCAAAGTTTCTATTTATCGAAATGGGATAAAATATCATATTCATAGGGATAAGGAAGAAGAACAAGTCTTTGTAGAAATTCTCAAAGGATTTTCGCCCGATTTTAAAAATCAAATCAATGGCTATTTCTTTATTGGCGTAGAAAATGCCAAAAAGAAAAACTGGTTTTTGAAGTTTTACCACGCTCTTTTGGAACAGAATATCGACATTGTAGGGATGGATTTATTGAAAAATTTCCGTTATTCAAAATTCCCTATTCATACAGAAATGCACATTCTGGAGCTTCGAGAAAATAATCTGACCATACAATTCAAAGCGTCGTTTGGTGAGGAAAAATTACATTTGCTAGAGCTACAAAAAACGCTACAATCCAAGCAACGAAGTATCTTACTTTCCGATAATACCATTGGCGTATTGGATGATGAATGGATAGAACGCTATTCGCTACTCATAAAACATAGCACGGTAGAAAAAGATACCTTGCTGGTTCCCAAATGGATCGCCTTATTCCAAAAATCTATTTTTGAATCCATTGCATCGGAAGAGCAGTTTATCGAGACCAATTGGTGGAGCCAATGGAAGCTATGGCAGGAAGACGATATGGTTCTTCATCCTGTGGACAGCTCTATCAAAGCCTCCTTGCGTCCTTATCAGCAAAAAGGATATGAATGGATGATTTTGCTCAATCAGCTAGGTGCTGGCGCTTGCCTTGCCGATGATATGGGACTGGGGAAAACCTTGCAGACCATTTGTTTTTTGAATTATAGAAAAATAAAAAATCCTACCAAAAAGCATCTCATCATTTGTCCCGCCTCTTTGATTTACAACTGGAAAATGGAAATCGAGAAATTTGCCCCCGAAATGACGGTTTCGGTATATCATTCCGCCAATCGAAATTTTGCGGAAATAGGCAAACTCAATCCCGATGTCATCATTACCAGCTACGGCACCGCACGTGTAGATATCGAATTGATCAATGAAATAGGCTGGAATACCATTGTATTGGACGAAAGTCATAATATCAAAAACCCGCAAGCCCAAGTAACCAAAGCCATAAGTACGCTGATGGCCGAAATGCGCATCATCTTGAGCGGAACACCTATTATGAATCAAACCTTTGATTTATATCCACAGTTGTCTTTTATCTTGCCTAGCTTATTTGGTAGCAAAGAATTTTTTGCAAAAGAATACGCCAATCCCATTGACAAGGATAGAGATAAAGAGAAAATTGAAATGCTCAAGCGAATTACCAATCCTTTTATCCTCCGCCGAACCAAAGAGCAAGTGGCAAAAGATTTGCCCCAAAAAACAGAGTCGATTGTTTGGTGCGAAATGGGCAGCGAACAACGCAAAATATACTCGGAAGTAAAGCAAAATATCAAAAAAAGCCTCTTTTTGGATATTCAAAGTCAAGGACTGGCAAAAAGCAAGCTGAGCGTATTGGCAGGCATCCAAAAACTCCGTCAAATATGCAGTTCCCCGGCCTTGCTCACCGATTTTGAAAATAAAACCTCCGAATCCATTAAAATTGAAATTTTAATAGACGAAATCAAAGGGAATTTGAAGCACAACAAAGTCATTGTATTTTCACAATTTCTCAATGCGCTGGACATTATCAAAGATAAATTGACCGATCATCAAATTGCTTTTTATAGCATCGACGGCAGCACGCCCAACGCCAAACGTCAAGAACAAATCAATCAATTTCAAGATAAAGAAAATCCCGTGCGCGTATTTCTCCTGAGCCTAAAAGCGGGCAATGCGGGCATTACACTCACCGAGGCCAACTATGTATTTTTGATAGATCCTTGGTGGAATAGACAAGTGGAACAGCAAGCCATAGATAGGGTATATCGAATAGGGCAGGACAAAAACGTATTTGCCTATCGAATGATTTGCAAAGATACCATCGAAGAAAAAATCATAAAACTCCAGCAAAGCAAGATGTCTTTGTCCGAAGAATTGATCTCCGAAGACGACGGCTTTGTAAAAAACCTTTCCGAAAACGATTTGGAGTTTTTGTTTGAATAGAATGTTTTAATTGTTTTTTTTTAGGGCGCATAAACCGGGCTATCCGCTTTACTTCGTGTTCGCTTCTATCCCTTGCGCAGCCCATAGGAACTTTACCGAATCCTAATTTTATCCTTACTTTAATAATCGGAATAAATTTGAAAATTTATCTGGAATCTCTTTTGAAACTTTATTCCGCCACAAATATTAAAAAAAGTTAAAGTTTAAAATGCTTTTCAAAAGTTCATTATTTTTGTTACAATTATTAAAAATTTAACAAAAATGAAAGCAGAAATTAAAAAAAGTACTTTGAACTTTCTAATATTTATTATTTAGACAAATTTTTAAAACGACAACTATAAATTATGCTATCATACAAAATTTCGACAAAATGGATCACAATAGAAGTGTATAGAAGAGGTATTGTATTTTCAGTAGCGACAATATTGTTAACTTCTGGTGTGACATTATGTAACGAAAATATTCTGCTTGCATTACTTTCAATATTAAACAAACAAGTGTTTAATATTGAAAGTAACAATCTATCTTTGATCATTGGGTTTACATTAATATTAATATCATTGTTTCTTTACTATCTACTAATCATAAATTGGAGAAAAGAAATTTATTCAAAAGTATTTCTTGAAGTAAGAAAAGCCGTAGATAGTTTTGGAACTGCTTGGAGAACAAGAGTTAGATTCGCCTCTTCGACAACCTTAAGAGAACTTCATTCTAAAGCACATACTGATTATCTTTCTGGATTAAATTTTTTGCGTGACAATCAGACATTGATTGATGTTGAGTGTTATGAAAAGGCGTGGGATCTATTGAACAAAATAGGTGAAGAAATAATTGAACTTGATGTTTATATAAAAGAACTCCAAAAAATTGAAAAAAACGGACAAGGAGATTACGAACTCGAAAAGGCAAATAAATTAAGCCAAACATTAATTCAAATAATTTCTGAATTATACAATGAGTTTGTATTAATAATTAAAGAAAAAGAAAAGTATAGAATCAAATGACAGACTGGAAAAAAATATCACCTGAAAGATTTGAACAACTTTGCACTGAAATTATTCAAGGCGAAGGATTTTATAATATTAGACGACTCGGAAAAACAGGTGACAGAGGAAGAGATATCTTAGCTCAAAAACAAACCCAATTAATTTATGGCTCAAAAGAAACACAAAATTGGGTCATCCAATGTAAAAGATATGTAAATTCAAATTTAACATCAGCCGACATCGGAGAAGAGCTGAATAAAGTTAGAATGCATTCGCCTAACTATTATGCAATAATTCTGACTAATACATTAAATCCAAATGTCCACGATTGGCTTGAAGGAGTAAAAAATCAATATCCATTTAAAATTTTTGTGTTTGATATTGATTGGCTTGAGGAGCAATTAAAACGACAGCCAAGTCTGTATTTGAGCTACTTTGAAAATAAAGAACGCAACCCAACTTTTCAGTCAATTCATCAGTCAACAGATTTACAAATTTATACAGCAGGACAAATGCCTTCTGAGGCAATTAGAGGTGCAGTTACTTGGTGGAGAGGAGAGTTGGAGTCTGAATCAAAAAGTCTAAACAAAAAAATTGGATTCTATCATCCTGAGTTTTCTGGTTGTGATCACACAGGAATCTATCTTTCAGAAACTGTTCAAGAAGATTTCAGAATGATTTCACAATCAAATTTGGTTGTGGCTTATTTGGAACGTGATGAATTATATGGAACAATTGCGGAAATTATGATTGCATATTCTATGAATAAACAAATTGCAATTTTCATAGATGAATCAATCAAAAGTGTAATTAAAGCGAGTGAATTTGAAGAAAATTCAGAAATGATAAATTCAGACTTTTATTCTGAGATATATCAAAAGGTATTTAAAACAAATCATTCTTGCCCTTGTAACTTGATGAACGAATTAGAACCAATTCACTTGAATAATTATTGGTTCATAATCCAATTTTTAAAACTTAGACAACTAGATGCACATATACAAATGACAAGCAAAACGACTGTAGTAAAAGATATCATTAAATATTTAAAAACATTTACGAAATAAAAATTGTGCCTATCACCCATCCCTCGCTAATATCTCACTCCCTTTATCTCAGAATCATCTAAATAGCTACTAAATCTTCTTTAATAGATTACAAATAAATCATTAATTATAGAAAATTCTAACGTTCTATGATATTCTCTAGCGAAAAGGCGATATTTCCCAGATTTTACTTTTTTAGAATTAGATACTATTTTTAATAAAAAGCGTTATTAAATTATGAAAAAATTAATTTTCGTTTTAATTTTAATTACTTATAATTTTGCGTATTCACAAACAAGATATATTGTGGTATTAGATTCCATCACAAAAGAACCTATTCAATATTCTAATATATTTAGTAAAAATGAAAATGTAAGCCAATATACAGATATGAATGGGAGATTCCGTTCTTTTAATAATAAAATAGATTCCATTATAATTAGTCATACTGGATATAAAAGTGTTTTTCTTGCATCAATTGATATTTCAGATACCATTTTTTTACAAAAGAAAACGGTTTTACTTCCTCCTGTGGCGATAAAATATAGGAAATTTACCGAAGAATATCGCTTTGGAAATTTTGAGTACTCTAAAAACAATACAATGCACTATTGGATTACATCTGAGTTTTTAAGGAAAGTTAAAATTAAAAATTTTATTGATTACTATCAAGTTAAATCGTTATTTATGCCAATGAAAATAAATCCTGATTATAGTGATAGTTGTCAATGTATAGTTCATTTATACAAATTATCAAAGGAAAATAATTTAGAAGATATTTTAAATGAATCCATAATTTTGAAATATAATTCAATTCCTAAAGATTATTTCATAAATATTGAAAACCAAAACATTATACTAACTGATTCCGTATTGTATATTGGGCTTGAATGTTTTTTTAATGTACCCGATATTACTCTAAAAAAATATTTCACCTATGATTATAATGCTTCAAAATCATTTTCAAAACATTTGAAAAATGCTCCAATTTTGTTTTATTTTGATACAGAAGAAATACGCAAAGATAAAAATGATGGATTGACACTTATGAGAACAAAGAAAAAAAACTTTAATAATAGCTATATCTATAAATGGGATCCATCAATTTTCACAGCTGGAATAGTTATAAAAACTTTTTAAAGTTGATGTATTAACGAATTATATAAAACTACTAAGAGGAAATGCAAAAGAAACTTAAATATTTCATTATTCCATATATTGCATTAG
>JBIPPG010000079.1:0-9174 GCA_044368545.1 Chitinophagales bacterium
CTACAGTAGCCAAAGTTCCATCTTTTTTGAATTGTTCCAATAGCGTAGCGGCTGCTTTATTCAGTCCTAGTCTTCGCATTAGTTTATCATTATCCAATGCCACATCGCCAACAATTTCGCTCAATTCTCCCATTCCACTTCTCGCTTGCATATCCATTTGCCACAGTCTATCTTTGGCTTCTACATAGCCTTGTAAAAAATACAAATCGGCATCATTTTCAGCAAAAATATGAGGAACAGCCGCGGTGTCAAAATGTACTTCTGCATTGCCTTGGAGTCCTTCAAATGCAAAATTTTGTTCCATTGGTTCCGATTCATATCGTGCATTTTGTGTAAATCCTGTAAAAGGATTGAAAAGCATCCCTAAGACGGGCAAGGATTTGATAGAAATACTAAATAAAACCACTAATGTAATGAAAAGTAGACTTATTAATGAATTGAGAATATTTTTTTTGTTCATATTTTTTTGATTTATGAATTGAATTATGCGGTTTCTAAAGCTCGAAAATCTACAGGGACCAATTTACTTACACCTTGTTCTATCATCGTTACACCATACAGCACTTCCACCGAAGCCATTGTTTGTTTATTGTGAGTAACGATTATAAATTGCGAATTTTTGCTAAATTCATCAATGATTTTGTTGAATTTGGCAATATTGGTGTCGTCTAATGGTGCATCTACTTCATCAAAAATACAGAATGGAGCAGGCTTGAGCAAGTATAATGAAAATAATAAAGCTGTAGCGGTAAGAGTTTTTTCGCCACCCGATAATTGATTGATAGTCAATGGTTTTTTGCCTTTTGGCTTGGCGATAATTTCTATATCCGAATCAATAGGATTTTGCTCATCTACCAATATTAAATCACAATCATCGTCTTCGGTAAATAGAATTCGGAATGTTTTAATGAAATTTTCACGAACCTTGTAGAATGAATCCAAAAAGCGTTCTTTTGCTGTTACATCAATTTCTTTAATGGTATTGATTAGATTTTCTTTTGATACCAAAATGTCGTTTTTTTGTTCTACCAAAAAGTCATAGCGTTGTTTTACCTCACGATAACTTTCTATAGCCATTGGATTGATTTCGCCATACGTTTCCAATCTTTTCTTGATATGATTTTGTTTTTGTTCCAATTCTTCCAAAGGCGTTTTTACTTCCAAATCGGAGTTTAAAATAGTATCTAATTCTTGTGAAAATTCTATCTTGAGTCGTTCTTTTATGGATTGAAGTTCGAGGCGCATCTCTTGAATTCTATTCTCAAAACCTTGAATCAGCTCCATTAATTGATTTTTCTTTGTCTGAACTTGTTTTAGATCTTCTTCTTTTTCAAGAATTTCGCCTCGCAATTGATAATACGTTTTTTCGGCAGTTTCTATTTCTTTGTTAAAATTGTCTTTGTCATTATAATTTTCTAGAATATGCAATTCTATTTTTGACAACTGCTCAATTTTATCTTTTTCACTACTTTTATTATCACTTAGCTTTGTTTGATTGGCTTCTAATTGCTTTTTTAATTGAATCATTTTTTCATTGAAGAAGGTCAATTGTTGTGCTTTTTGAGCGATTAAGTTCTGCTCTATATTGAAATTCGCTTCTATTTTTGACAATTCATTTTTTTCATTATTAAAGGTATCTAAAAAAGTTTGAAACGAAGCACTATTCGATTCGTTTTTGATTTTTAAATCTTCAAAAGCCTTGAAATGCGTACTGTATTGACTTTCAGTTTGTTTCAATTTTTCGGTCAAATCATTCAATTCCAATTCTTTTTTGATAATTTCGGTCTCAAATTGCTTGGTATTGATATTGGATTGTTCAATTATAAATTGACTTTTTGAAAAAGCATCTTCAGCTATTTTCAATGATTTGCTTGTTTCTTCAATTTCTTTGGTACGAGACAAATTTTTGAGATAATCTACACGTTCCAATAATTTGTGAAGCTCTTTGTCATTCTTTTGCAAATTCTTTTCAAGTCCATCGATTTCAGTTTTTAGATTGGCTACATTTTTGTTTCTACCTACTTGTGCCCCATCAAAAAGACTTTTGGCGCCTCCGTACATACTTTTGCTATCGATTATTTTCCCTAAATCTTGATAAATAAATCGTAGTTCCTTACCTTTGTAGGGTAGAATGTCAAAATTAGAATTTTCGGGAACGATATAAGTGTTTGAAAATAAATGTGAAATCAACGGCTTGTATTGATTGTCTACTTTGATGATTTCCAATGCAGAAACCAATTCGGGTATAATTTCAAATCCTGGCTTGGGCAGACTTTTTATCCATTCCATCACAAAAAAACCCGATTTTCCTGCTTGACTTTTGCTCAAACTTGCGATGGCATTTTGCCCTTCATCAAAAGTCTCTACTACAAAATAATTGGCTATGTGTGAAATCAAAATTTCAACGGTAGATTTATATTCATCGGCACAATCAATCAAATCTGAAAAAACCATTTTGTCTTGAAATGAAGGTACATTTCGTTTTAAATGTTTGATACTTTCGGGATAGCCTTCTAGATTGTCTATCATAGATTTGAGTAGATTGTACTCATTTCGTTTGCTATCCAGCTTGCGTTGCCAGTTCAAAATTTGATTTTTTTGCTCCGTTATCGCATTTTGATTTTCTTCTAATTGTTGAGAAAGTTTTAGTTCATCTTCTTTCAGCTTTTCTAATATCGTTTCAAATTTGATTTTCTCTTTCTCTAGTTCTTTGTGGTTTTGGGAAGTGTTTTTGCTCTCTTCCGTTATTTTTTTAAGACTTTGTTCAAAATTTTCTTTTTGAATACTTAGCTGGCTTATTTGATTTTGTAGAATACTTCGTTCTTTATCTAGCTGGTATACAAGTGTTTGTATTTCTGAAAAAGCCTTTTTGTCTTTTTCCAAAATATCCTTGTTCTCATTGAAGCTCGCTTCTATATTCGCTATTTCAGCTTTCTTTTTTTCGAGCAATTCTTTGGTTTTCGCTCCATCTATATTGATTTTTTGGAGTTCGTCTTCCAATGCTTTTATCGATATATTAATTTCCGCAATTTCTTTCTCGATTTGCTCATTTTGATTGAGAATCTCTTGATTCAATTTATCAAAATTAGCGATTTGTTCTTTCAAAATATTTCGCTCATTCTCGTTTTTGCCCAATCCACCTACCAATTCATTGAATTTCTTTTGGATTTCGGTCAAATTCTTTTCACGTTCCAAAAGTTCCAATTTTGAAGCTTGAAGTGCGGTTTCTTTTACAATAATTTCTTTTTCAAACCCTTCTTTTTTGTCCCATTCTACCTTTTTTTGATTAAAAACGGAATTATAATTTTCTTTGTAATTTTTTACTTGATATTTGATAATATCCAAGGCTATTACTTTGTATTCGTCTTTGATTTGATTATAACGCTCAGCTCGTTTGGCTTGAGTTTCTAGCGTTTTGATATTGCTTTCTATTTCGGCCAATAAATCTTGCAATCGTTCCAAATTTTCTTCAGTAGATTTCAGTTTTTGAAGACTTTCGCGTTTTCGGATTTTATATTTGGTAATACTCGATGCTTGTTCAAACAACTTTCGCCTAGAATTATCTCTATTTTGTAAGATTTCATCTACCATTCCCAGCTCAATAATAGCATAGCTATCGCTTCCAATTCCCGAATCGATGAATAAGTTTTGAATATCTTTGAGCCTACACGATACATTGTTTATACGATATTCGCTCTCGCCAGTTCTAAATAATTTTCGCGTAATGGTTACTTCTTGAAAATCAGTAGCTAAGATGTTTTTTGTATTGTCAAATGTGAGCGAAACTTCAGCCAAACTTGTTGCTTTTCTCGTCTTGCACCCATTGAAAAGTACGTTGTCCATTTTTTCTAGACGCAATTGCGATGTTTTTTGCTCTCCCAATACCCATCTAATAGAATCCACCACATTGGATTTCCCGCATCCATTGGGACCTACAATTCCCGTTATATTTTCATTAAAGTGAATTACGGTTTTATCAGCAAAACTTTTAAAACCTTTAATTTCTAGCTTTTTTAAACGCATTTTTTTACTTAATCTCCTAAATTGAATATTTACTGCAATAGTAAAAAAAAATAATCAAATTGAGCCTAAAACTTTGATAGTTAGAAATTTTTTAATATTCAGTTTGTTTATAAAAATGGACAATCAAAAAGTTAAATGTTTTTAAAATTAACATTTTATAGACATTTATAAAATAAAAAAATTATTTTTGCAATGTTTTTAATAAAATTTAAAAAAATGAAAAATATTATTTGTATAGTTATTGTAGTTTGTATTGCAAATTCAGGAATTCAAGCTCAAGGTTTTGACAAAAAACAAACCGTTAATGAACTAAAAAGTTATCTAAAAGACCCTGAAAGATATTACAACGAAAAAAATTCTATGAATGAGCGATTTGTAGCATTGGAGCAAGAAACAAATAACTTTAAGAAAAAAGCAGAAGAAGTTCAAACTGAACTTGAAGATAAAGATAAAGTAATCGCTGATTTGAAAGCAGAAAATGCAAAATTAAAAGCATCTTCTGGAAATGGTTTTGGACAAGCAAGAGCAGCAGCTCCTGCCTCTACTGGTGGTGCAGCTAGTACCAATTCTCCTTATAGAGTACAAATTGGAGTTTATAACAAATTTTCAATCAATCAATTTTTGAATTCAGCTAAATGTATTACTTCTTCAAATGTAAATGGTAATAATGTTTATGAAGTAGCAGGATTCAATGATGTAAATGAGGCTAATATGATGGCTCAAGAATTGAAAAGAATGGGACTTAGAGATGCTTTTGTAACAAAATATGTAAATGGTTCAAGAGATTTTTCATTTGATGCTACTCGTATGACAGGTGGTGGCGGATATACTCCACCAGCTACAAATGCCGCTTATACGCCTCCTTCAGGTGGATATACACCTCCTTCAAATTCTTATGCTCCACCAGCTTCTACACCAAATGCGTTGCCACCTGCTACGCCTACGTTGAATAAGCCAAAAAGTGGTGGAATGATGATTGTAGAATAATCATTCACTTTCTAATCGGTGCGAATTGTTGAAATTTCAAAAAAAATAAAAATCTCCTTTGATGAAAAAAGGATTTTTTTAACTACTCCTGAGCGTTTATCAGATACTAACAAAAAGAAATTTATAGTTATCTTGTATGATGACGATAAATTTAAAGAACATTTTGAAGAATTTATCCTTAAAGGTAAAGTGAAAAATGTAGTTTTTGTTTCTGATAACTTATCTAAATTATTTAATGCTTTTAAAAATCATTTTAAGAACATTACTGCCGCAGGCGGTTTAGTTGTAAATGAAAAAAAGCAAATTTTGATGATTTTTAGAAGGTCAAAATGGGATTTGCCAAAAGGTAAGGTAGAAAAAAACGAAACGATAGAACAAGCCGCCGTGCGTGAAGTAGAAGAAGAAACAGGCATAAAAGTAGATGCACTCAAACAATTATTAAAAACAACCTTTCATATATATCTTCATAATGGCAAATATTGCCTGAAAGAGAATTATTGGTATAAGATGAAGTCAAATTCTAAATATACTTTGACGCCTCAAATAGAGGAAGATATAGAGAAAATAGAATGGGTTGATTCTGAAAATATGGATAAATATTTAGCCAAGAGTTTTCCTTCTATTAAGGATGTTGTAAAAGATTGATAATCTTTTTTATAGTTTTGCATTGGCATACTCAATTCTAAAAAATGTATCTTTGCCACAATTTTTGTGTGAGTAAATGAGTTTCTTTGGGGATGCATTATTTTTTTAGAAAATTAACTTTATTTTTTATATTTCTAATACTTGTAGCTAAGGTTTACTCTCAAAAAGATATGCACATCAGCAATTTGAGATTCAAATCTATCCAGCTTACCGAAAAAGATACCTTTCTTAAAATTGATAGTTTTTCGATTATTCCCCATTCCTTTCAATGGATAGAAAACGGTGTTTTGAAGAATGATGAATATGAAATTAATGAATCTAGAGCACTTTTATGGATAAAAAATCCTATGAAAAGAGAAATTATGATTTCGTATAGAGTCTTACCTTTCCGAACAAGATATGAAAATCCTTTTCACGAAAATTTGGTACAATCCTTCAAATATGTACCTAATTTATATAAGGCGGAAGCCAAAAAACGCTTTAGTTATATCAAAAGTGACAAATTGGATTTGGATGGAATAGAATATAACGGTTCTTTTTATAGAGGAATTACAGTAGGAAACAATCAAGATGTGGCGCTTCATTCAGGTTTTAATATGAGTTTGGCTGGAAAATTAAACAACGGACTTGAAATTAATGCGAGCATTACAGATGCGAATATACCGCTCCAGCCTGAGGGAAATTCCGCTTCATTACAAGAATTTGATCGAATTTTTATACAAATTAAAAAAGATAATCATCAAGGAATTGTAGGTGATTTTGATGTCAAAAATATTCAAGAATCGTATTTTCTTAAATATGATAGAAAGCTACAAGGATTGACTTATAATTCAAAATTTGAAATAGATAGCACAAAGCATTTAGAAATTGGAGTGACTGCCGCTATTACCAGAGGGGTTTTTGCACGAAATACATTTATTGCTAAAGAAAAAAATCAAGGACCTTATCGATTGTTTGGAAATAATGGGGAGTCTTTTATTATTATTATAGCAGGTACCGAAAGGGTATTTGTCAATGGACAATTGATGAAACGTGGATTTGATCAAGATTATGTGATTAATTATAATATAGGAGAAATAGTTTTTACTCCCAAAAGGATGATTACACAAGATTTGAGAATTATTGTGGAGTTTCAATATTCGGATAGAAATTTTTTTAGAAGTACCTTGGAGGCACACGCTGTGTATAATTCTTCAAAATTGAAATTATACTCACAAATTTTTCGAGAATCTGACAATAAGAATCAACCGTTGAATCTGAAATTGAATCAAGCACAAATAGAAAGATTGAAAGAAATTGGAAATAATATTGATTCGGCTTATATAGCCTCCGAGTCCATTACTACTTGGGATGCCGCCCGAATTACTTACTTAAAAAAAGACACTATTATAGGAAGCCAATCTTTTGGAAGTATTTTTAAATGGGCAGAAACGAATACAGATACGGTCTATAGTGTAATTTATACATTTGTAGGGCTCAATAAAGGAAATTATAATATAAAAGCGAGTAGTGCCAATGGTACTGTTTTTGAATGGATTGCGCCCATAAATGGCATTATGCAAGGAAGTTATGAACCTATTACAAAAATTTCTACACCTAAGTCTCATCTTCAAGCTATCGTAGGTGGAGAATACAAAATTAATTCTTGGTTGAAAGCATCGAGCGAATTGACTTTTACCAATAATGACCTCAATGAATTTAGTGAAATAGACAATGAAAAAAATAAAGGGATTGGAGCTTTGGTAAAATTACAGGGTGTTAAGAAAATCGATACCTTTAAGCAAGTATCTATTTCTATGCAAAATGAATATACTTCGTCAAATTTTAGTCCTGTAACTCGTTTTAGAAATTTGGAATTTAATAGAGATTGGGATTTGCAAATTCAGTCCCGAAATGATGCCTTTCAAAATATGTTTTCGGCAAATATGGAATATAAAAACAAAATTGTAAAGCTGCGTTCTCAATGGAATGCGTTTTTAATGGACAGTCTGTATCAAGGTCTTCAAAATATATCTGATTTTGAAGGAGAAAAAGGCCCCATAAAATGGATTCTTACCTCCAATATTCTTAAAACCAAAGCATTGGATTCAAATACTACTTTTTTTCGCCCCAAAGGAAATCTACAATATTCATTTTTTAAGAAAAATCCTTTGACGGCATCGGTAGGTTTTGCCTTTGAGATTAAAGAAAAATCGAATATTAACTCAGATTTTTTGTCTACGAATAGTTTTGATTGGAAAAATTATTTTTTTAATCTTTCTTCAAATCAAAAATTACCTGTAAAATTTTCTTTTGGTTATATATATAGAACCGAACGATATAGCAAAGGTATTGAATTTCAAAATCCTCAAATTATTTCTCACATATTGAATCTAAATGGAAGTATTGAAAAAAACTTAAATCATCAATTTCGATATAATATCAGCTACCGAAATTTTGTAAACACAGATTCAAATGTTTTGAATAAAGAGCTGATTCATAATTATTTAGGAAGATTGGACTACAGCGGACAGTTTTTAAGAGGATTTATGAAAATAAATACATTGTACGAACTCAAAGCAGGTCAAGAACAGCGAACGCAAATAACTTATGTGAAGGCTACCAATGGTTATGGAAATTATGCGTGGAAGGATTTGAACAATAATGGGATTTTTGAAATAGATGAAGCCTACGTCTCCAATTTTAATTTTGAAAATCGATACATTCGTTTTTATACGTTGCTCCCTACTTTTGTACCCGCTAATGAAATTTTGTTTAATCATTTTTTATGGCTTCAGCCCAAGGCTATTTGGCATAGCAAGAAGGATTGGAGAAAATGGGCCTCTAAATTTTCATATCAGCTCCGTTTTGATATTCAACGTAAGGCAACTTTTGCTCAAAATCAGTCGGTTTCTGAATTTTTGAGTCCTTTTGAATCGGTTTCCAGCACCAATTTAATTGTTTCTAGGTTCAATTTGTTTAATCAACTGGCTTTTCAAAAAAATGAGTCAAATTTTGGAGCCGATTTAGAATGGTCTTATATTGATGCTAAAAACTTGATGAGCAATGGATTGGAAAGTTATGCAACCCGATTTTTTAATTTGAAGTTGAGGTATAATCTCAGTTCGTATTTTACCTTTTTAAGCAAAATTTCAAATGGTTTAAAACGCAATCAAAGTGATTTTTTTGTAGATAGAAATTATTCATTTATATTGAATGAAATAGAAAATACCTTATCCATATTGCCTCATAAAAATTTGAAAATCAATTTAAATGCAAATTATGGATTCAAATCATCCAATGCTCAGTTTCTTGTTCAGCAGCAAGGAGATGTGGAATTATTATTAAGTAGAAAAAATAATGGAATGGTTGAAGCTAAATTCTCAACTTTGATTTTGAACTATGGAAAAATAAAGGAAAATCCTCAGGTTGAATTGGCTATGCTCAATGGAGTGCAGTCAGGAACAAATTTTATTTGGAGTCTGAATTTAGGGCAAAAATTAACCAATTTGCTCCAATTAAATGTAGTCTATAATGGTA
>JBIPPG010000314.1:0-3288 GCA_044368545.1 Chitinophagales bacterium
TATTAATCATTCGCCCAATATTAATCATTCGCCCAATATTAATCATTCGCCCAATATTAATCATTCGCCCAATATTAATCATTCGCCCAATATTAATCATTCGCCCAACAATAATCATTCTATGAGAATTAATCATTCGCTAGAATCATTGCCTTAATTTCGCTAGAATCAGGTTTTAACCAGAGAAATAAGAATTGAAATTGACAAACTATTTCTTAATTGCTATCCCCAGCTCGTCCAATTGTTTTGGATCTACGTAGGTAGGGGCATCCATCATCATGTCTTTGCCGTTGCTGCTTTTTGGGAATGCGATTACATCGCGAATAGTATCGCCACTGGTCATCAAAAGCACCCAACGATCCAGCCCAAAGGCACATCCACCATGAGGCGGCGCACCATAGCGGAACGCATTGACCATAAATCCAAATTTATTTTCAATTTCTTCCTCGCTCATCCCTAGTATATTGAAGATTTTATCTTGAAGTTGTTTGTCATGAATACGTATCGAACCACTCACGATTTCATTGCCGTTGATAACCATATCGTAGAGCTGTCCACGCACTTTAAGAGGTTCACTTTCTAGGTATTGAATATCCGTTTCGTGTGGCATACAGAAAGGATGGTGCATAAAGATGGTTTCTCCCGTATCTTCATCAAGCTCGAATAATGGAAAATCCACAACCCAAAGCACGCTGTAGTCGCCTTCTTTGATCCAGCCATTGTTTTTGGCGAGTTCAAGACGAAGATCGCCAAGCGATTTTCGCACTTTTGAGGCACGCTCAGCACCCAATAGAATTAAATCGCCTTTCTCAGCATCAAATGCTTTAAGAATCACTTCCAATTGCTCTGGCGTGTAGAATTTATCTACACTGGATTTGATACCTTCGTCATTCCAACGAATCCATACCAAACCATTGAGTCCACGGTGTGGTTCTTTGACAAAATCGGTCAAGGCATCGATTTGTTTTCGGGTATATCCCGCACAGCCTTTGGCGTTGACTCCCGCTACGATGCCTTTATTTTCGATAACTTGGTTAAATACAACAAACTCTGATTTAGGCAAAATGTCTTGTATTTCCACAATTTTGCAATCAAAACGCAAATCGGGTTTGTCGCTACCGTAGTATTTCATGGCGTCATGAAAAGTAATGCGAGGAAAATCAGGCAATTCAATGCCTTTGATTTTTTGGAAAACGGTTTTGGTCATACCTTCAAACATGTTCAATACATCTTCTTGATGCACAAAACTCATTTCACAATCTACTTGCGTAAATTCAGGCTGACGATCGCCACGGAAATCTTCATCTCTATAGCATTTTACAACTTGATAATATCTATCCATCCCAGATACCATCAATAATTGTTTCAAAATTTGAGGTGACTGCGGTAAGGCATAAAAATTGCCTGGATGCAAACGACTCGGAACTAGAAAGTCACGAGCGCCTTCAGGAGTCGATTTGATGAAATTAGGCGTTTCTATTTCGATAAAATCTTGATTGTCGAGATATTCACGAATTACTTTTACCATTTTGGCACGGGTAATCAAACGGTCGCGCATTACAGGACGACGGATATCGAGGTATCTGTGACGAAGACGTATTTCCTCGCTACCATCTGTATCGTCAATAATGGTAAAAGGCGGCGTTTCGCTTATGCTAATCACTTTTAGTTCTGCTACTTCTATTTCGATATCTCCTGTAGGATTGTTTTTATTTTTTGAACTGCGTTCTATCACTGTTCCCGTTACCTGAATCACAAATTCACGTCCAAGTTTGCGCGCTTGTTCGGTCAAATCTGCATTTTTTTCGGTAGAAAAAGCCAATTGTGTAATGCCGTATCGATCTCGTAAATCGACAAAGGTCATGGCGCCAAGGTCTCGGTTCGTTTGAACCCAGCCCGAAAGCGTTACTTGTTTACCTAAATCTTCGATTCTCAATTCGCCACAATGGTTTGAACGGTACATATTCTATGTGTTTTTGTTGTAATAAAAAAGGAGATATGGAAAGTAAAAACTACAATACATATCTCCATAATGATGCGGAAAGTAAGGGATTCGAACCCTTGAAACCCTTTTGGGGTTTACACGCTTTCCAAGCGTGCTAGATCAACCACTCCTACAACTTTCCTTCTTTCTAATTCAAAAACCTCAATTTGATTAGAGGCGCAAAAATAAGAAATTTTATTTATATAGGTTCTTGAAATGATTAATGACCCAAAATATAAGCAAAAATAAGCGGTGCAACTATAGTGGCATCACTTTCTACAATGAATTTTGGGGTATTGATATCCAATTTTCCCCATGTGATTTTTTCATTGGGAACAGCTCCAGAATATGAACCATACGAGGTGGTAGAATCCGAAATTTGACAGAAATAACTCCAAAAAGGAACATCGTGCCATTCAAGATCTTGATACATCATAGGCACTACACATATAGGGAAATCCCCAGCGATACCGCCACCTATTTGGAAAAATCCAACGCCTTTTCCACCGCTATTGGCTCTATACCATTCGCTCAACCATACCATATATTCTATACCCGATTTCATCGTGCTTGCTTTCAATTCATTTTTGATGATATAGCTCGCAAAAATATTTCCCATAGTGCTATCTTCCCATCCTGGAACGATAATTGGAATATTTTTTTCAGCAGCTGCTACCATCCAGCTATTTTTCGGATCAATTTCATAATATTGCTCCAAAACGCCACTTTTTATCATTTGATACATATATTCATGTGGGAAATAACGCTCGCCATTGTCATCGGCTTTTTTCCAAAGCTCATACACGTGTTTTTGGAGTCTACGAAATGCCTCTTCTTCAGGAATACACGTATCGGTAACACGGTTGAGTCCTCTTTCTAGCAAATCCCATTCTTGCTCGGGTGTCAAATCTCTATAATTAGGAACTCTTTCATAATGGCTATGCGCCACCAAATTCATCAAATCTTCTTCCAAATTGGCACCAGTACAAGAAATAATGGCTATTTTATCTTGACGAATCATTTCCGCCAACGAAATACCCAATTCAGCTGTACTCATAGCACCCGCAATGGATACTAGCATTTTTCCACCTTCTAATAAATGGGTTTCATATCCTTTGGCAGCATCTACAAGCGCCGCTGCATTGAAGTGTCTATAATGATGTTGTATAAATTGTGAGATAGGTCCTTTAGACATAATTGTATTTTTATAAATTTTGGCAAAAATAAGAATTTTGAATTTGAAATGTAGTTTTAGATATTAGATGTGAGATTTTAGAGTATAGATAGAGTGATTTGTAATTAGT
>JBIPPG010000315.1:0-3279 GCA_044368545.1 Chitinophagales bacterium
AATTCAGTGAAATTTCTTTTTGCCCTGCAAAAGCCGTTAGATTTATTGTATCTTTTTTCCATTGTGATGGAGTAGGTTTGAAATATGCGCCATCGGCTTGAACGGGACCTGTGGCCAACGCTGTATGACCTTTCATCCATACACTTGTAAAAGAACCTGTATTACAAGAATTATCTACCGCCACTTGAAGCGTATCTCTACTGTCGCCATACCATTGACTCCAATATGAGATAGCGAATGCTCTATCAAAACTCACCCACACCGAATCATAAGTATTTAAATTGAGAACAGAAGTTACGATTGCATCTTTTTTACTGGTGGTCATATAGGCTCTGTTATCAAATCGATATGATTTTGAACCCACGCCATAGGCACTTAATGTATCTTCTCGCACCCATAGCCTATTATCATTTCCATCATTAAACACGGTCCAATTAATCGGCAAAGTTCCTGATTCAAAGTTTTCAGAAATAGGCAATGTGTCCCCTTTAAAAACAGATATATATGCCGTTTTGGTTTCGGTATATGAGCCATTAGCATTTGTAGCGGTTAATGTCACATCATATACGCCCGGCGTATTGTATACAATAGTTGGATTTTGTAAAGTAGATGAAGAGGGCGTTCCTCCAGGAAATGACCAACTCCAAGAAGTAGGATTGTTGGACGAAGAATCTGTAAAAGAAATTGTTTTCCCAAGACTGCATGATTTAGTATAATTAGCCCCAAATTTAGCGTTAGGAATTTTTTGAGTTTGAATAGGAATACTCCATACCCCTTTCCCAAAATAGGCTACTCGCATTTCACTTTTGTCGGTTCCTTCATTATAAGGAATTACAGACTGAATAGAGGCATTGGTAGGCAAACTTTGTGTCAAATTTTGCCAAGAAGTCATCGTGTCCATTTTGAAATAAACAGCTATACTTCCTATCGCATAGATAGACTCATTGGACGTATAAGGGTCGTGATAAAGTCTTATTACATTCACGGCTGGATAATTGTACTTAATATTTGTCCAAGTATTTCCCGCATTATTTGAACGATAAATTATATTGCCACAAGAAATATAGACGATACTATCATTTTTTGCAATTACGGCAATTGATGCCGAAGTATTGGTAATGCTAGGTGTATTAAAAGAATTAAAAATAGGTGTAGCTGCATACAAATTATCGGTACGATATACTTTGCTATTAGAATTGATTAGATACAAACGATTTGTATCTTTGATAGACCAGGCTACACTTTTAATAGTATTGCCAGGAAAAACACCAATAAAACTCCATGAAGGTATTGGATCTTGTATGTTTTTTGAAATCCAAAGACTATCATTCTTTGAAATCACCGCGGAGTTTTGTGCTTTTGGATTAAAATCAATATAATTTGCATTTCCTGTAAATGGGAAATTTAAAGAAACTTCGGAACCATTTACCAATCGTCTTTTCCCTGTAATATAATAAACCGTTCGTGGATTTTTCCAATCATAATTCATTTTTTCATACCAATCGCCTCCTCTATTTGTCTTCCATACGCCCGTATCATCTCTGTATAACTCTCCATTATCCTGAGTTCCTGTGCTGATACATTTATAATCCAAATTGCTACTTGCCGCTGGCGAAATTTCATTTGCAGCCAATCCATCCGATTTTTGCGACCAAGAATTAGTGCCATCGGTAGTCAACCATATTCCTCCGTCATTGGAATTAAAATGTTTTGACTTATTATGAGGCGAAAATGAAATATGGTGCATATCGGTATGAACTACAGCCCACCAATTGGTTTTTTGCACCCAATTAATTCCAGAATCCGTTGATTTCCATACATTATGAGACACTAAATACAGAACAGATGGATTTATAGGGTCACAATTTATATCAAAATTATAATTTCCTTGTCCACCATCGCCAGCCGTATTGTTATACCCTGTTAAATTAGGCATAGAAGCATTTTTCATTGTATTAAACGTTGTCCCACCATCGTTGGATTTGAAAATGGTCCCAAAATTTTTAACCATCCCAATATAAACTATATTTGTGTCAGCTGGACAAACCGCTACACGCATTCCATTGGATGAGCCCCCTGAAGGTATGGATAATCCACCTGTATTCATAAGATTTGTCCAAGTTTCTCCAAAATCGAGGGAGCGATAATAACCACTATCCAAAGTTACTGCATAAATTACTCTTCCATTGCTTCCGGGCTTATATTCCATATCGGCAAAACGCAATCCTGAAGGGGTTTTCAGTGTCCAAGAATTGGCGGAATCATTACTTTTGTATATTCCACTATTGGTAGCTGCTATCAATACACCTCTATTCGTTGGGCTTTGGAGAATTTCATCAACGAGTCTATTCCCCATTCCCGTATTTTTTTGAACAAAAGAAAGTCCTCCATCTATACTTTTCCATACTCCTGTGCCATTATAATAGTAATTAGGATCCCCAGTTCCCAAATATAGTATATTATCATTGGCATAATCTATACATACCGAAGCTTGACTTCCTTTAGGCAAATATATTGACCCCGTAAGATTAAACCAATTATTGGCGCCATCGGTAGTTTTGTACAATCCTCCCGAGGATGTTACCGCATAAATTATAGAAGTGTCTGTCGCGTGATGTTTTATTTGGCAGGTTCTACCTATCCCATTAATTTGCCCCGAAGCATTGATAGGAAATTTTATAGGCCCTAATTCTTTCCAAGGGGTTAATGGAAGTAATTGTGCAATAGCATTAAAAGTAAGTAAAATATATAGGAATAGGAGTACACGTTTTTTCATCTGATTCTTTTTTATTTACCATTTCTAGATTTACCCGACACTTCTTCCCAAACTTTTAATTGTTCATCCGCAGTCAAAATACGACCATCTTCTTGTACAAAAGGCAAAACTTCTCGTTTCCATCGTTTAAATCGTTTTACTTGTAAAGCTAATTCTTGTTCTGCTTCTTTTTTTGCTAATTCTTCTTTTGTCAAATTTCGAGATGGAGGGACTTCTCGTTGTGTACCTTTTTTGGTTTTTTCATGTGCCAATTCTTCGGGTTCTTCTGGCATTTTATTAGCTTTGAAATAAATTTCATACGCTTTCAACGCCTCAAAATAATTCGTATTGGGATTATCAATCATGGCTATCCACAAAGGATTTTTGGCATAATCTTTCTCTGAAGACTTTTCTTGAGCTACTGCTTGTAAACAAAAAAACAGTGCTAATAACATGAATATCCTTTTCATCGATTCAAAATTTGAATCACAAATATAATTATATTAACTTTATTTAAGAAAAAC
>JBIPPG010000316.1:0-3271 GCA_044368545.1 Chitinophagales bacterium
GTTTCTTTTGAATTGGCTAACCCATTGGTGCCATAAGGCCCCGCAATAATTGAATCCGTTTTATTTGTTGTTGAACCTGCTTCTATAGCGTCACTACATCCATCACCATCGCTATCCAAATCTTGACTATTGGGGATACCGTCGTTGTCAAAATCACAAACCAACTTGGTAATGGCATTTTCTGAAACCGAAATATTAGCACCTACATTTCCAGACCCTGTAGCCTGAAAAGTAAAATCATGCGAAGAAGATGTGGGTGTAAACGTAATCACTCTTGTATCCCAGCCACATCCTGAGGTAGGTGTATATTGATCAATAATTGTCAACCCCATTTTGAGCGTATGCTGCCCTACAGGATAACCAAATCCACCAAATTTTCCACAATGGTAGGTAAATGTATATTGACGTCCTGGTATCAATCCAGAAATCGTCGTTTTGAACGCCTCTCCAGTAGGGGAGGATACAAATACCCAACTTGTATGTCCATTGGGCGCTGCAGGAGCTACTCCTGTACACCCTGAACTCCATCCTCCATAGACATGGCTAATCACGTCGGCAATATCAGGAGTAGACTGGACAATTACCCATCCTGGAGGCACTTTTTGCTCTGCTTTTAAACCTGCGTTCAAAGGAGGAAAAAGGGGTGTACAATTATCTTCGATTATATCGGGAATACCATCATTGTCATCGTCGAGATCTACCGAATTAAGGATACCATCATTATCGGTGTCTTGTGCATACACAGCGATACTTCCCAAAACGATAAAAAATGCCGTTAAGGTTGCTTTTAGATTTAATTTCATTTGAATATTCATAAATATAAATTTTAAAATTTGATGATTAAAAAACTATAATACATCAAGTAGGAATTTGTACAAAAAATGTGCCAAAAATTCATAAAACCTAAAATAAAGCACCCAAAAGCATAATTTTAATACCGAAATGTCAAGAAAGACAAAACGAGTCAAAAGATTTATTTTTTGGCTAAGAAATCCTTTAATTCCGAAACTTGAGATCGAGATACTTCAAACATAATTTCTTGGCCTATGACATTTAAATATAATTGTTTTGATGCACGATCAAAACGACTAATCCAATAGAGATTTACCATTTGATTTCTCAAATTGGTATAGAAAAAGAGATGATTACTTTGAAATTTTTCTTGTATAAAGTCTGTAAATTCTTTAAATGATTTTCTAAAAGTTTCTGTTCGATTATTTGGGAAGAATATTTTTAAGTTTTTGTTATACGATACTACATATACAATACTATCTATATTGACATTGACTACTTCGTCATCCGTATTTTCCATAAAAATATTTCTATCCAAATCAAATGTGTTTTTTCGGATGTATTCCTTTAAATACCCTGCATTTTTTTGATCATTTTCTTCAAAACCAAATTTTTCTACAATCCAATTAACATTAGATTGTGCTTCTCTTTTGATTTTTTCAATTTCATGATATTTTTCTAAATATTCAAAAGCTTCTTGATAAGATTCTTTTTGCTTATAATATAAATAAAGTGCCTTGTATAGCTCTTCATGAAGAAAGGTGAAATGATACTTTTTGGAACTGCTCAATGCCATTTTTAGATGATAAATAGAATTGACATCATCTTGCAACTCATTATAACATAGATACAAGATGTAGCTAATTTCACATTTTAACTTATTATAATTTTCAAGATTTGCCAAATGTAGAGACTCTGTACCGATTTCTATGGCTTTTTTATAATTGGATTTTAGCCTATAATGTGTAGCCAAATTAACCAAAGCATCGCAATAGGTTTGGTCCTTTTTTACATTATTTATATGATAATAATCAAGAATTTCTTTAATCTGAGTTTCACTAAAGTCGTTGAAAAAAAAGGTGTTTTGATAAGCCGCTATCAAATTATTCATCACTAGATATTTGAAAGTATAATCATCGTGCTGAATATAATTAATCAATAAATCTTTCCATATAAAAATAGCTTGATTGTATCGCTGTAAATTAAAATATACAACCGCAATATTTGAGAGCGTTTTGGCATAAAATTCCTTTTTATTATTTAAAAAGAAGTAATTTTTTACGACTAATAATACGGATAATGCCAAATCATATTTATCTAGCTCAATAAGACAAATTCCTTTCAAAAATGACATCCATTGCTGTTCAAATTCGTCCTCAGTTTCTAGAGAACATTTGATACCTTCTTCTATAATTTCATACGATTTTTTTGGGTCGATTTGACTCATATATAACGCATAAGATCTATAATTTTTTAGCTTTTCTTTAATATCTTCGGCTTGAGATATTTGGTTTTCAAACTCAGCCATTCTTTTTTCTACTTCGAGCATAAAGTATAGTTTTGAATATTTAAAAATGCAACTATATGTTAATTTATGTAAATTTTTTATTTTACGAATAGTATATAAACTTAATAAAAAAATGAAAAAAAATGAGTTTGAGGGAGTTCAATTATATATTAATACCGTTCATACAATCAATTTAGTCCAATTTTAATTGTACTATTTGCTTGTTATTACGGCATTTACAACTCTAAACTTACAAAATAGTTTGGACTATTTTATAAGTAAGATTGGTATAAATTAAAAACTTTGATTATTCTTCAATATTAAACAAAAAAGGGAGAAGCACAATGCTTCTCCCTTTTTTTGAAACTTTTAATTCAATTATTAGTCTCTCATAATTTGAACAAAACCTGTTTTGATTTTAGCAAATTCATTTTCTAGCTCGATAACATAATAATATACACCATCTGGAAGTACATCATTGTCGTAGTGAATACCATTCCAATCATTTTTGTATGTTCCAACGCTTCTCCAAACAATATTTCCCCAACGGTTGTAAATTACAATTTTGGCATTTGGATACTTCTTCATGAAATTTGCTGGCAATACAAAATAATCGTTTTTACCGTCACCATTTGGCGTAATATAATTAGGGAATTCACCATCGGTGCATAAATCGGTATCGAGATAATCTGGTATACCATCACCATCACAGTCGCTTATTTCACCTTCTCCTTGGTCGGTATTGCCATCGCCATCGCTATCTATATCTCTATAGTCTGGGATGCCATCGCCATCGCTATCTCTAGGTTTTGAACCATTTGATCCTTTTTCAATACTATCTGGAATACCATCGTTATCACTATCCAAATCATAAGGATCGGCATATCCAAGAGCATCTGTATTTGGAGGCGTATTTCCCGTAGTAGCTGAAGAAGGAATACCTTTTGAATTAGAAGCCCCATCTGCTTTTCC